>CANRKI010000005.1 GCA_947631175.1 uncultured Flavobacterium sp. | reverse complement strand
TGGTATTTTTTATATGATGGTTAATATTGGTGGATTTGTTGGTCCGGCAATGTCTTCGTATTTGCGTACAGAGTTTGGTTGGAAAATTATTTTTATTCAAGCTGCTGTTGTAATCGGGATTAATTTATTAATTGTTATCTTCTTTTATAAAGAGCCAAAAATTGAAAAAGGAGCTAAGGAACCTATTTTAAAAGAATTAAAAACATCATTATTAAATATTGTAGAGGCATTAAAAGATAAGCGTTTAACGATTTTACTTATTTTAATGATTGGTTTTTGGACCATGTTTAATCAGCTATTTTATACGTTGCCAAACTTTATTGAAGATTGGGTAAACTCGGCCGTTTTAAGTGATTGGATAAATACAAATCTTCCGTTTTTAGCAAGTACATTAACTCAAGATGGACAGGTTAAAGCCGAGTGGTTTACTAATATTGACGCTTTGATGATTATATTGTTGCAAGTTTCGGTATCGTATTTTGTTATAAAAATGCGCCATATTCATGCTATTTTGCGTGGTGCTATCATTGCAACAATTGGTGTTTGCTTAACTTTTTACACACATAATGTTTGGTTTACCGTTATTGGTACTATGATTTTTGCAGTAGGAGAGATGATGTCGAGTCCAACTTTATCATCGTTCATTGCAATTATTACTCCAAAAGGAAAAGAAGGCTTGTATCAAGGAACTTACTTTTTACCTGTTGCAGCTGGAAACTTTTTTACGGGTTTTATAGCGGGTGATTTGTACCAAAAATGGTCGGATAAATTATCGTTGTTACAAACGGAAATGAGCAACCGAAACATTGAAATGCCAGATGTCGTTAGTAAAGAGCAGTATATTGAACAGGCGGCAAAGGCTTTAAATATGTCGATTTCTGATTTTGAAAATAAATTTAATTTAAAAGCATCCGAAATTAATTGGCAGGAAGTTGGAAACCAAGTTTCTGAATTTGCTAAAACACAAGCTGTTGATGTTAGTTCTATTTCTTTACCATTTTCTAAAACCGAATACTTTGCTTTAGCAGAACAAAAGTTAGCGATGGGACATTGGGAGTTAACAGATATGCTTTGGGACACGTATCAACCAAACAAATTATGGTTTGTAGTTTTTGGTGTTGGTTTGGTGTCTATCATTGCAATTTTGATTTATGATAAAATGGTGATTCAGCCACTAGAGAAAAAGCAATTAGAAACAAAACAGTCATAAAAAATTAATTATTTCATTTTAATTCCTATAAAAATTATTTAAACCATAATTTTTATAGGAATTTGTTTTATTTTAGCCCAATATCAAACTATTACTAATTAATTATTACTATGAGTAATACATTTTCAAATCAGAAATTTTTAGATGCAAAAGTTTTAGGACATCCTTCTGGACTTTTTGTGTTATTTTTCACAGAGATGTGGGAGCGTTTCTCGTTTTACGGAATGCGAGTACTTTTAATTCAGTTTTTAACCGCCAAAGTAATTTTTGGAGATCCGTTTTCGGGTTGGGGATGGACAGCTGAAGAAGCCGGAGCTTTATACGGAACGTATGCCATGATGCTTTATTTAACTCCAATTTTAGGAGGAATTATTGCAGATAAATATATTGGATCTCGTGCTGCAGTAATTATAGGAGCAATTATTATGACTTTAGGTCACGCTGCTATGGCATTTGATTCGAACCTTATGTTTTTTTTAGGTTTAGCTTGTTTAGTTATTGGAACTGGATTTTTTAAACCAAACATGCCATCTATTTTAGGTGAAATGTATAAAACTTTACCAGAGAAAAAAGACGGTGCTTATACCATATTTTATATGGGTGTTAACGCTGGTGCCTTTTTTGGTATGATGCTTTGTGGTTATGTTGCAGAAACGCAAGGTTGGCACATGGGCTTTGGTTTAGCTGGTATTTTTATGTTTTTAGGAACTTTACAATTTTGGTTAGCAAAGCCATTAATGGGTAACTTAGGTGTTTTAGATAAAAGCGAAATCTCTACAATTAAAAAAGAAGAAACTGTTGAAAAGGAAGAAGAAAAAACATCAAATCCTTTCTCTGTATTAGATATTGCTTTAATTGCAATTGTATCTATTATTGGTTTCCTTTATGCTTTTAACGACCCACTTTCTAAAAATGGAATTATCGATATCTTCTCATCTTTAGATACGTCTTTCTTACGTGGTCAGTACATTATGGTTTTATTAGCTTTAGGTCTTTTTGTTTACCTAATTGTTAATAGAATTATGCGTTATGGTAAAATTGTTCGTGATAGAATGTTCGCGGTAATTTTATTAGCTTTCTTTTTAATTTTCTTCTTCATGAGTTTTGAGCAAGGAGCAACATCTTTAGTTTTAGTAGCTCGTGATTATATTGATAGAAGTTTAGAAGGGAATGCATTAATCATTTTTAATGTTGTAAATACATTATTAACTGTTGTTCCATTATTAATTATTTCGTGGGTATTATTTACACTTGCAAAAGTAACTTGGAAAACAATTGCGGTTTCTAACATTATTTTATTAGTATGTTTTGGCTTAATTTGGGCTGCAGCTATCTGGATGTTATCTAATGAATTTACTAAAGAATCTTCAGAAATTACAGTTTCGTGGTTCTCAACTTTAAACTCATTCTTTATTATTGCTTTAGCCTCTACAGTATCTAAATTATGGGACTCAAAATACAATCCATCAGCAGCATTTAAATATGGTTTTGGATTGATTTTAGTTGCAATTGGATTTTTAGTTTTAGGATTAGGATCGATGGGAATTGGCGAAGGAGTTAAAATTTCAATGATTTTCTTAATCTTAACATACTTATTCCACACTTTAGGTGAATTATTTATATCACCAGTAGGATTATCTTACGTATCTAAATTAGTACCAGGAAAAATGTTAGCATTTATGTTTGGTATGTGGTATTTAGCTATTGCGATTGCACAAAAATTAGCTGCAATTTTAGGAGGTCAAGTCGAAACGATTCAAAAGGATTACTCTTTAAGTCACTTCTTCTTTTTGTTTACTGCTATTCCGTTGGCAGCAGGATTATTAGTTATGGTTTTAAACCCTGTAATTAAAAAATTAATGCACGGTATTAAATAATACCATTAAGATAATATAAAAACCACTCTTTCCTTAAGAGTGGTTTTTTTGTTTATTAGAGTGTGTTCTATATTTCAATTTATTTGTATATTGATACCCTATTCAAAAAACTCAATAATAACATTCAACTTTAAACAATGAATCAAGTTTCAGAAACAGAATCGGTAGATTTTTTTAAATCGAAGGTTTTAGGTCACCCATCGGGGTTATTTGTATTGTTCTTTACAGAAATGTGGGAACGATTTTCTTTTTACGGCATGCGCGTTTTATTAATTTTATTTTTAACCGCGGCATTAACAGATAATAATCCAGGCTGGGGATGGAATGCTGAAAACGCAGGTGCTTTATACGGTACCTATGCAATGTTATTATATATTACGCCAATATTTGGTGGAATTTTAGCAGATAAATACTTAGGGTATCGTTGGGCTGTAGTTTTAGGCTCTATTATCATGACTCTTGGACATTTATTTATGGCTTTTGATACGCCTTTGTTTATGTATTTAGGTTTAGGAGCTTTAGTTGTTGGAACTGGATTTTTTAAACCAAATATGACTTCTATTTTATCAGAAATGTATAAATCCTTTCCAGAGAAAAAAGATGGTGCTTATACTATTTTTTACATGGGAGTTAACGCAGGTGCCTTTTTCGGAATGCTTTTATGCGGATATTTAGCAAACAACTTAGGATGGCATTATGGTTTTGGTTTAGCTGGTATTTTTATGCTTTTAGGAACGTTACAGTTTTGGTTAGCAAAACCTTTATTCGGATCAATTGGCGATCGTCCTAATAAAAATGAAATTTCTATAAAAGCTTCTTCTTATACTGAAGAAAAAGAAGACGAAAAACCAAACCCTTTTACATTTTTAGATTATGTTTTAATTACGCTTTCAACAATAATCGGATTGTTATACGCATTTAACGATCCATTATCTAAAATTGGAGGAATTCATATCTTGCCAAAAACTATTTTTGGAAAAGATGGTTCTCTTGTCATGATTTTAATAGCGTTAGCCTTATTCTTATTTGTCGTAATTTCTCGTATTTTACGTTACACAGCAATTGTTAGAGATAGACTAATAGCAGTTGTTATTTTTGCCTTCTTTACCATTTTCTTTTGGATGGCTTTTGAGCAAGGCGCTTCGTCTTTAGTAATCTTTGCAAGAGATAATGTAGACCGTTCTTTATCTGGTACAAGTTTAACCATGTTTAATATTGTAAATTCATTATTAACTTTAGTACCTCTATTAATAATTACTTATGTATTATATTTATTAGCTAAAGAAACCTACAAAAAGGCATTCATGTCAAATGTAGTTTTAGCAATTACATTTATTGGTGTTTGGGCAATTTCACTTTGGATGTTATATAACGAATTCACTAAAACGGATTCAGAAATCGATCCATCTTGGTTCTCAATCTTAAACTCTTTCTTTATCATTGCTTTAGCATCAACAGTATCTAAACTTTGGGATTCTAAATTTAATCCGTCAGCAGCTATAAAATATGGTTTAGGATTAATTATTATGGCTATTGGATTTGGATTGTTAGCATACGGAGCACATGGCATTCAAGACGGAGTTAAAGTATCAATGTTATGGTTAGTATTAGCTTATTTGTTCCATACATTAGGCGAATTGTTCTCCTCGCCAGTAGGTTTATCTTATGTTTCTAAGTTAGTTCCAGCCCGCATGATTGCCTTTATGTTTGGTATGTGGTACTTAGCTATTGCAATCGGAAATAAATTAGCCGCCGCCGTTGGTGGTGAAATTGATAATATTACTAAAGAGTATTCCTTATCTGTTTTCTTTTTAATATTCACTATTATTCCAATTGCGGCCGGTTTACTTGTTATTGCTTTAAATCCTGTTCTTAAAAAATTAATGCATGGAGTTAAATAGTTTGGCACTTAATTTGAGTAGTAATTATAAAACGTAACTAATGAAAAATAGTATAGCAGTTGTGTTATTTACTTTATTCACAACAATAACTTATGCACAAGATTTAAAATGGCATACTGATGCAAAAGTAGCGGTAGAGCAATCAAATAAAATTAAAAAACCATTGATGATATTTTTTACCGGAAGCGACTGGTGTGGTTGGTGTATTAGATTACAAAAAGAAGTTTTTTCACAATCTGAATTTAAAAAATGGGCTAAAGATAATGTGGTTTTGTTGGAATTAGATTTTCCTCGAAAAAACAACCAACCTCAAGAAATCCAAATCCAAAATCAACAAATTCAGCAAGCTTTTGGTGTACAAGGTTATCCAACCGCATGGTTTGTAACTGCTACAGTAACCAATGGTAAAACAAATTTTTCGCCAATAGGTAGTACAGGTTACGTTGCCGGAGGAGCTACAAAATGGTTAGAAACCGCAAAATCAGTCTTAAAAAATAAAAAATAAAATAAAATGAAAAAAATTTTAACAGCATGTGCCGTTTTTGCTTTTACAGCAATTTCATTTGCACAAGATGTAACTAAAGTAAATTGGGTTACTTTTGAACAGGCTCTTGAAATGCAAAAAAAAGCAGGTAAAAAAGCTAAACCAATTTTTGTAGATGTTTATACAGAATGGTGTGGACCTTGTAAATTACTTGATAAAACTACTTTTATTGATGAGGCTGTAGTTAAAAAATTAAATGAAGATTATATTCCGGTTAAGTTTAATGGTGAAGGAAATGAAGTGTTAAACTATAAAGGTAAAAAATACACTAATCCTAACTTTAACCCTGATCGTAAAGGCAGAAACTCTATTCACGAATTTACTACGTATTTAGAATTAGTTGGTTACCCATCGTTATTTATTTTTGATGCAAAAGGCGAAAAAGTAAAATCGATTGTTGGTTACAAAACAGCACAAGAGCTTTTAAAAGATCTTGAAGCTCCTAAATCAGTTGAGATTAAAAAATCTTAATCAATAATATAATATCCCATTTCATTCGTATTATGAAATGGGATATTTTTTTGCTTGCATGTTGCTTCCCATTTTGCGACTACGTTTTTAAAATTACTACCGTCGGCAATTACTGCCTTTGGCTTTGTTTGTTGCAAAACTCGTTCTAAGTTTATTTTGGCCGAATTTATCAAAACTATAACGTCTGGTTTTATAGTGGATTGATAATGTAAAATGGTATCAAGCACTAAAATTTTTGTTTCATTATGTAGATAATAATTTTTTATAGGATTTATTCTTACAATTCCAGAAAAATTTTGCTGTCGGATACTATTGCTCAACCTTTCGTTTTTAATGCTATCCGACGTAAAAATTTCTGTTTTATCATTTATTTTTAGACTGATAAAAGTACTCGCTCTACTATTCCAAATTATACCACTTCTATCTGAATTTTGACTGATATCACTATAAAAATAAGTGAACTGAAAAATAAAAATACTGATCAAAACCATTTGTATTCTTTTGTAATTGATTTTAAATAAAACCAGCAAAATACTTATAATAACAAAGTAACTACTTAGTAAAAGCAGCTCGTTAAATGGTATGTTTTGAATTGTAAATTCTTTAAAGCTCGCAATCCATTCTATATATTCATTTAGTTTTTGAATTAAATAACTTAATACTTTTCCTATTTTTATTGCGAAAGCTGGCATTATAAAATTTAGAAGAAGTACAAAAATTAAAGCATACAAAATAATATTTGATAGCGGAATCACAATTAAGTTAGCTACCAAAAACAACGTTGGAAACTGATGGAAATAATATAATAGTACAGGTAATAAAAATAGTTGCGCGCACAAACTGATGCTTACTAAATCAGCAATAAAATGAACTATTTTATATTTAGTAAAGTGTAATTTTTTATAAAGTGGATTGCAAATGATTATGATAAATACCGATAAATAACTAAGCTGAAAACCTACATCAAATATAAAATTTGGTTTAAAAAGTAAGATTATTAGTACGGATATTGCCATAGCATTGTATATATTCTGATTTCTATCAAAAGTTAAGGCTACAGCAATAATGCTAAACATGGTTACCGAACGTACAACCGAGGCTGATAATCCAGTTATAAAGGCAAAAGTCCATAAAAAAAGTAAGGTAATTATTAATTTGGTATATCTTGATTTGTATCCTAATTGCATCGCTTTAAACAAGTAAAGCAACATGCCGTATAAAATGGCAATATGCAATCCCGAAATTGCTAGTATATGAATTACTCCCGCTTGGGTATAATTCTCATTCATCTCCGCAGATACATCTTGGCGCTGTCCAAACAGAAAAGCATTTATAAAGTTCTGACTTTCGTTATCAAAATCATGAATATTAAAGCTATTTATTAGTGTTTGCCTAAGTTTATCTACATAAAAATTAAAATCGAAAGTAATGTTTTCTGTTTTGTAATTTGAGTTTATAAAAATTTGATTATAAACATGTTGCTTATTTAAATAGTTAGCATATGAAAATTCGTATGGATTTTTTGAGTGAAATAAATCTATAAAATTCTCATAAAGTAGTATTTTTTCACTGATTTTAAATGCGTTATTTTCTTTTTTATTTTGATAAATTAAAATTGTTCCTCTAGCTTTTTGTTGCTCAACTTCTGTCACTTCAGCGTAGTATTTATAATATTTTTCTGAAGGCTTCAGTCGTTAATTTTAATTTTTATTAGTTGTTTTTCCAGTTTTATAAAGTTAGTGTAATGATTTTTATAGTGTTTTTCATCATGTATTTTTGCGACTCCAATTCCTATAATAACCCAGATTAAATACAACAAAGCTGTTGCTGTTTTTTTTAGCTTAATTTTTTTTTGAAGAAAGATACTTGCGATTAAGAATATAAGAAGCGTTGAGAGAAGTATTATCCACGAAAAATCTGTGTATGAATACAGTAAAATGCCCATACAAAAAAACAACGTGATTGATACGAGTGGAAAAAAAAACACTTTCATACTAATATAAGCATGAAAGTGCGTGATTTATTATAATTTATAGTAAGAAAGTTTATAAAACTCTATTTGCTTGTACAAAAGATCTTTTGTAATACGCTTCTTGATTTGAAGAAATTATTACTCCTTTTGATGTTGAAGAATGTATAAATTTAAATTCATCTCCATCAACATCAACCACAATACCTACGTGGTTAATTACCGATCTTCCGTTTGTTTTAAAAAACACCAAGTCGCCTGGTGTAATTTCTGTTTTATTTAATTTTTCACCAACAGTCGCCATATCTCTCGACGTTCGTGGTAAAGAATAATCAAATTCATTAAAAACAGTTGTAACTAAACCAGAACAATCCATTCCAGCTTTTGTTGTTCCACCTGTTCTATATCTAACTCCTAAATAATTTTTAGCTTCGTTAATAATATCTCTACTAAAATCAACTTTATTAGAATTATTTTCTGTGTCTTTATTTAAAACATCTGAAGGTTTATTTCTAAAATTATTTTTTGAATTGGTAGAATTATTTCTAGATATATTTACAACCTCCGATTTTCCTACTGTTGATTCAATTTTACTTGAGTAAATTCCCTTTTTTTTAGCTTCACTTTTAGAAGTTATGATAGTCGAGTTCGATTTACAAGATATCATTGCAGCAGCTCCGAATAGTATAAATAGTATCTTTTTCATGCGTCTAAAATTTAATGACTACAATTTACTCCTTTTTTTTAGACTGGGCAACACTTTTTGTAATAAATTCCGCAGTTTTTAAACTTGCTCCTTTTCCGCCAAGTTTTTCTTCAACCAAATTATACTTGTTAATCAGTGTTTTACGATGGTTTTCGTCTAAAATTTTATTAAGTTCTTCTGTAACACGTTTTGTATTGCAATCGTTTTGTATTAATTCAGTGACTACTGTTTCGTCCATAATCAGATTCACTAACGATATGTATTTCAACGTTAAAACACGTTTTGCTATTTGATAAGAAATTTCATTTCCTTTATACAAAACAACTTCTGGTACTTTAAAAAGTGCAGTTTCTAAGGTTGCAGTTCCAGATGTTACCAATGCAGCATGTGAAATACTTAGTAAATCATAAGTTCTATTGGTTATAAAGTGAACTTGCTCTGAGGTTATAAATTTTTCGTAAAACTCTTTGTCCTGACTTGGCGCTCCTGCAATTACGAATTGATAATCTGGAAAATCTTGAATGACAGAAAGCATCACCGATAACATCTTTTCAATTTCTTGCTTTCTACTTCCTGGTAATAACGCAACAATAGGTCGTTGGTCTAAATTAAATTCCTTTCTAAACTCTTGTTCATTAATTTCATTTTTCTGATCAATCGCATCAATAAGTGGATGACCAACAAAATGTACAGGATATTGATGTTTATTTTCGTAAAAATCTTTTTCAAAAGGCAAAATAACGTACATGTGATCTACGTCGTTTTTAATCGCTTTAATGCGTCCTTCTTTCCAAGCCCAAATTTGTGGTGAAATATAGTAATGCGTTGCTATACCTTTTAATTTGGCCCATTTTGCAATACGCATATTAAATCCGGGATAATCGATAAAAATAATCGCATCAGGATTAAAATCAGAAATATCTTTTTTACAAAGTTTAATGTTGTTTAAAATGGTTTTCAGATTCATAATCACTTCTGCAAAACCCATAAAAGCTAAATCTTTATAATGTTTTACTAAAGTACCACCAACATTTTGCATTAAATCTCCACCCCAAAATCTAATATCAGCTTGAGGATCAAGTTTAAAAATGTTTTTCATTAAATTAGCACCGTGCAAATCGCCTGATGCCTCACCAGCAATGATGTAATATTTCATATATTATTCAACGTCTTTTAACGACCAATTATTCAAGGTTTGAATGGCATGATATGCAGTTAAATCAAACTGTACCGGAACTATAGAAACGTAATCATTTTCTAAAGCAAAAATATCAGTATCTTCACCAGCATCTTGGTTTACAAACATACCAGTTAGCCAATAATATTCTTTCCCATGTGGGCTAATACGTTTGTCAAAACTCTCTTGCCATGATGCTTTTGCTTGTCTGCAAACTTTAATTCCTTTAATGTTATTTTTAGGTAAATTTACATTTAAAACCACACCAGTTGGTAATCCATTTTTTAAAACCTGTTCTGCAATTTTTTTAACGTACGGTTTTGTATGTGTAAAATCTGCATTCCACGAAAAATCTAATAACGAAAAGCCAATAGCAGGTATTCCTTCAATTCCCGCCTCAACAGCAGCACTCATTGTACCAGAGTAAATTACATTGATAGATGAATTTGCTCCATGATTAATACCCGATACGCACAAATCAGGTTTTCTTTCTAAAATTTCAGACAAAGCAATCTTTACACAATCCACTGGAGTTCCTGAGCAGCTGTATTCAATTGTATTAGCATTTTTTATCTTTTCAATACTTAAAGTACTATTAATAGTAATGGCGTGTCCCATGGCAGATTGCGGGCTATCTGGTGCCACAACTACAACATCGCCAAGCTCTTTCATAACATCTATTAAAAAACGAATTCCAGGTGCCGAAATGCTGTCGTCATTCGTGATTAATATCAATGGTTTTTGGTTCATTTGGTGTTTTTTTGATTACTTTCGCTAAAATAACGATTAAATACATTATCTAAGCTATAAATTTTGTTTTAACCAATATTTAATACCTATTTTAGGTTGATATAAATTTAAAATTGTATACTTTTATAAAAGCTTATCGCGGATAAATTATTTATTTTAGTTAAAAATTTAGAATGAATCGTCTAATATCATTTATGAAAAAGAATTATAAAATAATACTTGCTACTTTATTACTTTGTGGTGGGTTATGGAGCTTTAATGTTTTTAAAAAGGACACTTCTGATAAGGATAAAGTATTGATCGAGTTGCTAACTTTTGTATTACAACAAGCGCATTACAAGCCAACTGAAATTAACGATGAGTTCTCTAAAACCATGTTCGATTCGTATATCGAGAGTTTAGACCCGTCTAAACGTTATTTTTTAGAAGCTGATATTACTGAGTTTAAAAAATATAGATTGGCCTTAGATGATTTGATGTTAACTTCTGATTTAAGTTTTTTTGACTTGACTTATAACAGATTAATGAAGCGAATGAAAGAATCTAAAGCTATTTATAAAGAAGTTTTAGATAAACCTTTTGATTTGAACATTGACGAGAAAATTAATACAAATTACGATAGTATTACTTATGCCAAATCAGCAAGCGATTTAAAAGAACGTTGGAGACAACAGTTAAAATATGGTATAGTTGGATCGATTTATACAGCCGAAAAATTAGAGGCTGATAATAAAGAAAAAGATGAAAATTATAAGGTAAAAACTTTTGCAGAAATCGAAAAAGATGCTCGCGAAAAAAGTTTAAAAAACCTAAACGATTTATACGATATTATTGATGATCTAGAACGTAAGGATTGGTTTTCTATCTACATCAATTCGTTTACAGAAACTTTTGATCCGCATACTCAATACTTTGCTCCTGATGATAAAGAGCGTTTTGACTCATCAATGTCTGGTACTTTAGAAGGAATTGGAGCTCGTTTACAAAAGAAAAATGATTATGTTGAATTAAATGAGCTTATTCCGGGAGGACCCGCTTGGAAAAGTAAAGAAATTGAACAAGGTGATTTGATTTTAAAAGTTGGCCAAGGCGCAGAAGAACCAATTGATATTGGTGGAATGCGTTTAGATGATGTTGTGAGCAAAATCAAAGGAAAAAAAGGGACAGAAGTTCGATTAACTGTTAAAAAAGTTGATGGTACAATCAAAGTAGTATCCTTAATCCGTGATATTGTTGAACTTGAGGACACTTATGCCAAAACATCTGTAATCGATTTTAATAATAAAAAATATGGTGTGATTCACCTGCCTAAATTCTATATCAATTTTGAAAATACAAAAGCTCGTGACGCTTTTAAAGACGTAGCTTTAGAAGTGGAACGTTTGAAAGAAGCAAATGTTGACGGAATTATAATGGATTTACGTAACAACGGAGGTGGATCATTACAAACTGTTGTTGACATGGTTGGTTTGTTTATTGAAAAAGGACCTGTGGTACAAGTACAAAGTTCTAATTTGCGTAAACAAGTTTTAAACGATGATAACATTGCTGTACAATGGGACAAACCTCTTGTTGTGTTAGTGAATCAATATTCAGCTTCGGCTTCTGAAATTTTTGCCGCTGCAATTCAAGACTACAACCGTGGGATTGTTATGGGATCTAAACACACTTTTGGTAAAGGAACTGTACAAAATATGATTGACCTAAATAGCTTAATGCGCAAAAACAGCTTAGGTGATATGGGGGCTTTAAAAACAACAATCCAAAAATTTTATCGAATTGATGGTGGTTCAACTCAGATAAAAGGTGTAGAAAGTGATATTGTTTTACCAGATCGTATGCTTTATATTGATACAGGAGAACGCGATATGGACAAAGCTTTACCTTGGGATAAAATTGAACCAACTTCATACAAAAAATTAAACACAAATTTTGCTGCGGTTATTGAGGCAAGTAAAAATAGAGTGAAACAAAGTGAACAATTTAATTTAATTGATGAGAATGCTAAAATGATTGCTGAACGTCAAAAAAATGATATTGAAAACTTAAAATACACAACATATAAAACCCAACAAAAGCAGCTAGAAGATAAAATTGCTAAGTTTAAAGAAATATCTAAATACAACAACAAGCTTACTTTTTCATCTTTACCATACGAAAATAAATTAATTGCAGCTGATACAACTTATAAAGTAAAAGTTAAGGATTGGCACACGCAACTATCTAAAGATGTTTATATTGAAGAGGCTGTTTATGTTTTACATGATTTAGGAACACTTAAAACAACAGCTAAAACACCTAAAAAATCAGATAAAAAGTTTTTAGGTATATTTTAATAGTTTATGACGCACACATCAAAGTCACTAACCACTTTAGCGCTCCAAAAATTTTTTCAAAGTTTTTGGGGCGTTATTAGTTTGGTAGTTATTCTTATTTTATCACTTCTTTCAATTTTTGCATTTTTCATTATTCCTGATAAAACAGAAAACGCAAACCAAATGAATGTGAGCATAAATTCTAAAGCTCCCGGTTTTAAAGTATTGATGTTGACTATTCCAAATCCAGATAAAAAAAGTAAAACTTTTAGCGAATATTTTATTGGCGAGAAACTAGCTCATACTCAAATCCCTATTTTATCTTATTCCTTTAAAGATGATAAATTAGTTTATACAGAATATAGTGACGATGTGAATTTGGTAATGCAGAAAGAAGTTAATTTGTCTGCTTTTATGGGATTATCCCAAGCCGATATCATTAAAAACAATATCAAACAACAATATTTTATTTTAGGAACCGATAAATATGGTCGTGATTTATTTTCTAGATTGGTTTTAGGAAGTCGTATTTCACTTGCAATTGGTTTTGTAGCAGTATTTATATCATTACTTGTCGGAATATTTTTTGGAGCTTTGGCAGGTTATTTTGGAGGAAAAATAGATGCCGTTATTATGTGGATGGTAAACATAATATGGTCTATTCCTACCTTACTTTTAGTAATTGCAATAACCTTAGCGCTAGGAAAAGGATTTTGGCAAATTTTTATTGCTGTTGGATTAACTATGTGGGTTGAGGTTGCAAGAGTTATTAGAGGGCAAATTATGTCCGAAAAGCAAGCGCAATACGTTACTGCTGCTCGCGCATTAGGTTTCTCGGATTTTAGAATCATAACCAAACATATTTTACCAAATTGTATGGCTCCGGTCATTGTAATTTCGGCAGCTAATTTTGCATCGGCCATTTTAATGGAAAGTGGTTTAAGCTTTTTAGGTCTTGGTGCCCAACCACCAATTTCGAGTTGGGGCGGAATGATTAAAGACCACTACAGTTATATTATTTTAGGTAAAGCTTATATGGCAATGTTACCTGGACTTGCGATGTGTATTTTCGTTTTGGCTTTTATGTTGATAGGGAATACTTTACGTGATGTACTAGATGTAAAAAATTAAAGGGACACTTATTAGTGTCCCTTTCTTATTATCTAAAATTATTTTAAGTTAGAAAGCTCGTTCAAGCTTTTTTGCTTTTTCAATTTTATTTCTTCTTTTTCAATTTCTAATTGCTTTATCTTAGCTTCAATTTTTTTAGTCTCTAAATCATTACCCGAAACTTTGCTTAATTTTTTAGTTTCTTTAGCAATGTTCTTATCAACTTTAGTTAAATTTTTATCAGCTTTTTTGATACTTTTTTCACCTTTTTCGATGTCTTTTGCTTTGTTTTTAGCAGCTTTTAATTCTTTTGCTGCTAGCTTTTGCTCTTTTTGAATAGCCGATACTTCTTTCTTTAAATTTTTTACTTTAGCATCTGCACTTTTTAACGCTTCTTTTGCTTGTTTTTGATTTTTTTCAGCATCTTTTAAATCTGCTTTTTTATCATCAAGTCGCTTTTTAAAATCGTCAGCCTTTGCTTGTTCTCTAGAGTAGTCTTTATTTAAATTTAATTGTTGAATATTTTGTACGGGTTGTTTTTCGTTATCTGTTTGTGCAGATAAAATACCTGAAAATAATAAAGCTGCTGGTAAAATTAATTTAAATTTCATTTTTAATTATTGTTTTACATTATGAATTTTAACTTTGTATAAGTAATCAAATATTAGACCAAATATGTTAAACGTAAAAAAATCGTATTACTATTTTATACTTATTTCTAGCTTCTTTATTTTTTCGTGTCAGCCTAAAGCGGATGGAAATGGTACAATAGATAAAGAAGAATCTTTTGTTAAAGATAATAAATTAGAGAATCAAAATAAACCATCGAATAAGATCGATAATCCTTTTACTTCGAGTACTTTTGACTTTAAAAATTTTAATTATTTACCATCATCAACAACCGGTGCTGTGTATAAACGCAATACTTATACTTTTTCGTATGATGAAAAACATGAACAATCGGAATGGGTTGCTTATGAGCTTAAAAAAGAGGATACTAAGTATAAAAATTATGACAGACCTTATTTTATTCAGGATCCTATTGTTAAAACTAAATCTGCAGATTGGAGAAATTTTAAAAATACAGATTACGATAAAGGACATTTGTTGCCTGCGGCAGATAGACGTAAAACGTATAAAGATTATGAAGAAACTTTTTTTACATCTAATATTTCCCCACAAAAATCAGAATTTAATGCGGGTTTATGGAACAGATTAGAACAAAAAGTACGTTACTGGGCTGGTAAATACGACGGTTTGTATGTGGTAACTGGTGGTGTTTTAGCACCAAATTTAAAAACTATTGGCTACGAAAAGGTTTCGGTACCTAAATATTTTTATAAGGTTTTAATGACCACAGACGGATCTAAAATGATTGGTTTTTTAATGCCTCATCAAGATTCTAACAAGCCTTTGTATGAATTTGTTACTTCTGTTGATAAAATTGAAGAACTAACAGGAATCGATTTTTTTGAAAATTTACCCGATGATATCGAAAATAAATTAGAAAACAACTCGAGTTACAAAGGTTGGAGTTTTAATTAAATAGAAAAAGGAAGTTAGTTTAAAGCTAACTTCCTTTTTTTATTTTACCATTCGTTTACTTTATTAGCATCTAACTTTAAAAATATAAACAATAATATTGTGAATGCCCATAAACTGGAACCACCGTAAGAGAAAAAAGGGAGTGGAACCCCAATGGTTGGAAACAGTTTAATTAACATGGCTATATTTACAAAAAAGTGTATAAATAAAAATGTAACAAGACAATAACCGTATATTCTACTAAATTGTGTTTTTTGTCTTTCGGCTAAATACAGCAATCTCATAAAAAGCATAACAAAAGTTATAATAACAGTTGTGGCACCTATAAATCCCCATTCTTCACCAACTGTTGTAAAAATATAGTCAGTATGTTGTTCGGGAACAAAACCACCTTTAGTTTGTGTGCCTTGTAGGTAACCTTTGCCGTACCATTCTCCAGATCCTATGGCTATCATGGATTGATTTAAATTATATCCTTCGTTTTTTAAATCTACATCTTCTCCAATTAAAACAGCAATTCTATCTTTTTGATGTGGTTCTAAAACATTCTCGTAAACATAATCTACAGAAAAGGTAAAACCAGTAATAACAAAAAATAATAAGGTATAAATTATTGGATTTCTTTTGATACTTTTATTAAAGATGAAATGAACTACCATGATTAAAAAAGCAATAAGTGCTATAAAATATGGTTGAACAACAAGTGATGAGATAAATAAAATAATACTTATTAATCCGGTCCAAAGGTACCAACTCGGAAGTCCTTCGCGAAACAATACCAAAACCAATGATAAAAAAATCATTGCTGATCCGGCATCAGGTTGCATCATAATAAATAATATGGGTATTGCTATGATGCCTAAAGCGATGAGCTGTGATTTAAAATTCTCTAAATTGATTTGGCTATCACTTACAATTTTGGCTAAAAATAATGCCGTAGTTGTTTTTACAAATTCTGATGGTTGTACCGAGAATCCACCAAATTGATACCAATTTGTTTGCCCTTTAATTGTTTTACCAAGTACAAATAATCCTGCAAGCGATAAAATTCCTAAAACATAATAAATACTAGAATATTTCTCGAAAATTTTAGCATCAACTGATAATAATATTATAATTAACGGAATAGCTAATATGATAAATAATAATTGTTTGCCATAGGTTTGTGATAAATCAAAGATTCCGTTAGGCTCTAATGGTAATGACGATGAATAAATATTCATCCATCCCATTACAACCAACATGGCGTAAAGTAAAACTGAAAACCAGTCTAAATTAGCTATTGTACTTTGATTTTTCATTATCTATTAATAGTAAAAGGTTTACCACTTATTGGTTTGTCGTATTCAAATTGTAGGTTTGCTTCTAGCATTCTTTTTTCAAGATCTTTTCTTTTGATGCTATCTCTACTGCCTCGAATGTATTTTTCGATCATTAAAGTAGCAATAGGTCCTGCGTAACGCCCACCCCAATATCCATTTTCTACAAATACTGCTAAAGCAATTTTAGGATTCTCTTTTGGAGCAAAGGCTACGAAAACCGAGTGATCTGTTAGCTGTGTTCTTTTTCCGTTTATCTTAGTAAAGTTTTCGGCTGTTCCTGTTTTTCCTGCAATTTCAATATCAGGTGTTCTTAATGAAGCAGCTGTTCCTAAATTATAAACATCAAATAAACCATTAACAACTGGTTCAAAATGTTTTTTATCTATTGTGGTTTCGTGTTTGGTAGTAAATTTTTTATCTATCTCATGACCTTCAATTTCTTTAATGATGTGTGGTGTGTAATAATGTCCACGATTGGCTACTGTAGCCATCATATTTGCAAGTTGTATAGGAGTCATTAAAACCTCACCTTGCCCAATTGAATTTGAAATAATAGTTGTTGATCTCCAACCGCCGTTAGGATACCATCTATCATAATAGTTTGATGTTGGCACATGCCCTTTTCGACCTGCTGGTAAGTCATAACCCATAAAGTTACCTAAGCCAAAACTTTTTAAGTGATCCGACCAAACTGTAACTCCTTTTTTGGGACCGTGCTTGTCGATTACTAGTTTAAAAGTATTTGCAAAGTAGGTATTACAAGATTTATATATGGCTTTATGTAATTGAATGGCTCCAGAGTCGTGGCATTTCATGAATGCACCACGTCCATAAAAAAAACCATGATTACATACAAAAGCTGTTTTTTCATTTATGACACCTTCTTGTAGGCCAATTAAACCTGTTAAAATTTTGAAAGGCGAACCAGGAGGATATTCAGCTAATAAACCTCTATCATATAAAGGCATAGCAAGTGTATCTTTCCAGAGTTTTGTGTAGTTCTTAGATCTTTCTCTACCAACTAAAATGGAAGGATCGTAGGATGGTGCAGTTACTAAGGCAAGTATTTGTCCTGTACTTGGTTCTATGGCAACAATACCACCTCGTTTGTTTTGCATCAATTCTTCGCCGTATTGTTGTAGCTCGATGTCTAATCCAATAGTAATATCGCTTCCTTGTATTGCAATTGTATCGTATAATCCATCTTTATAAGATCCAATATCTTTGTTAAATTTATCACGTTGGCGATATTTAACTCCTTTAACTCCTCTTAAAATATCTTCGTAAGTTTTTTCGACCCCTTGCATCCCCATTAAATCTCCACTTTTATAATATGGATTGGACTCAATGATTTTATCGTTTACTTGGGCAATGTATCCAAAAACATTAGCGGCTACATTAACTTGATAATCTCTAAGTGCACGTTTTTGAATATAAAACCCTTCGAATTTTCTTATTTTTTCCTGAAAAGCCGCGTATTCCGCTTTGTTTAACTGTGGTAAAAAAATTGATGGAAGTCTTGGACTATATACTTTAGCTTTTTCAAGTTTTTGTATAAAATCAATTTTCGAGATATTTAGTAGGTTACATAATTCTAGTGTATCTAAATTTTTAACCTCTCTTGGTACAACCATAATATCGTATGATGGTTGATTGGCTACCAAAAGTTTTCCGTTACGATCGTAAATATATCCGCGTTCGGGATAATCATAAACAATTTTTATGGCATTGTTTTCGGATTTTTTTACGTACGAATCGTCTAATATTTGTAAATAAAAAAGCTTACCTATAATAACTAAAGTTGCTATTATGATGATGGATGGAAGTAGAGCTTTTCGAATCATTTATTTGGTTTAATTAGATATATGATGATAATACTTACTATTAACGTAAATATACTAGAAAATATAGTACGAAGTAATATGTCTAGTATCGAATCAATTTTAAAAATTTCTAGTGTAAAAAGTATGATGTGATGTAATAATATCGACATTAAGATAAACATAAACCTTTCTGAAGATAATTTTTCAGCTACTTTAACGGTTTGATATTCATAACTCAATCCAAAGGTGAATTTTAAAATTGTGGGTCTAAAATACGCTAATGTAATACACGCTGTAGTGTGTACACCACCCGTATTCATAAACATATCCATAATTATACCTATTGAAAAACTTGCTAATAACAACAAGTTTCTATTAGCATTGATAGGATATAATAAAATAAATAAGATGTATGGATATGGATTTATATATCCGCTAAGGTTTATATTATTAAAAATAAAAATTTGTATTGCTAATAATAAAACAAAACGTATGGTGTTTTGAATAAGCACACTATTCATTAGCTTTAGTTTCTTGTTCTAAGGTTTGTATTTCGGACTTGTTTACATTTTCAATGACATATACGGTTCCTAAGCTTGTCATGTCGTTAAATAATCTAACGTTTATAGTGTAGTTATTCGTTTCTGTATCGATATATACTTTATCAATTTTTCCGATCGGAATATCCTCTGGGAAAATAGTTGATTTCCCACCCGTAACAATTGTATCTCCTTTTCTAATTTGCGCTAATCTAGGAATATCTATCAATTGTGCATATCCCACATTTTTAGCGTTCCAAGTTAAAGATCCAAAATGATTTGAATTTTTTATTTTCGCATTTATCTGAGATTTTGTATTTAAAATGCTTTGGATAGTTGCATAGTTATTTGAGGCTTTTTCTATAATTCCTACCAATCCTAAGCTATTCACAACGCCCATGTCTGGCATTATTTTTTGTTTTTTGCCTTTGTTGATTGTGATATAATTGCTTGGTAAATTGTAAGAGTTATTTATCACTTTTGCCATTGTTACTTTGTAAAGCGTATCCTTATAAGTAATTTTTGTTGGCGTAAAGTCTTTTAAGGCAGTAGTGTCGGTGGAATTGTATAGAATGCTTTTTAAATATGCATTCTCTGTTGCAAGTTGGTTGTTTTGTTCCTTTAAATTAAAATATTCTTTAATATTACTAACTTGTTGATAAGTGCCTCCAGTTAAAAAATTTGCTGAAGTAACTACTTTACTGCGATGGAAAGAGTGTGATTGTATAGTTAAATATAATGAAACACACAAAAGCAGCAAAAACAGCAACTTGTTGCTGTTTTTAATGATGTAATTTATTATTTGCTGCATATGTTATTGCTATTTAATCAATATACTTTTGAACTTGTTTAAATTCTTTAGCGCCATACCGGTTCCGCGCACTACTGCACGTAGCGGATCTTCGGCAATGTATACTGGTAAATCTGTTTTTTGAGAAATTCGTTTGTCTAATCCTCTTAACATAGATCCACCACCTGCTAAATAAATACCAGTGTTGTAAATATCTGCTGCTAATTCTGGAGGAGTTCTTGATAAAGTTTCCATTACTGCATCTTCAATTCTTAAAATAGATTTATCTAATGCTTTTGCAATTTCACGGTACGAAATATCAACTTGTTTAGGTTTCCCTGTTAATAAGTCACGACCTTGAACTGACATATCATCTGGTGGTGTATCTAAATCTTCAATAGCCGCACCAACCTGAATTTTAATTTTCTCTGCTGTACCTTCTCCAACAAATAAGTTGTGTTGTGTACGCATGTAATAAATAATATCGTTTGTAAAAACGTCTCCTGCAATTTTTACAGAGTTATCACAAACAATACCGCCTAAAGCAATTACTGCAATTTCAGTAGTACCACCACCTATATCAACAATCATGTTTCCTTTGGGTTGCATAATATCTACTCCAATACCAATTGCTGCTGCCATTGGTTCGTGTATCAAGTATACTTCTTTACCGTTTACACGCTCACACGATTCTTTTACAGCTCGCATTTCAACCTCAGTAATTCCAGAAGGAATACAAACTACCATACGTAGGGCAGGAGTAAACATCTTCTTTTTTAAAGCAGGAATACTATTAATAAATAAATTAATCATTTTTTCCGAAGCGTCGAAATCAGCGATTACTCCATCTTTTAACGGACGAATGGTTTTGATGTTTTCATGCGTTTTTCCTTGCATTTTGTTTGCCTCAGATCCAACGGCTATGATTTTTCCTGTTACTCTGTCGCGAGCAACAATTGATGGGCTGTCTATAACAACCTTATCATTGTGTATTATAAGTGTATTCGCTGTACCAAGGTCAATTGCAATATCCTCGGTCATGAAATCAAAAAATCCCATATTCTAAAAATGGTTATATTATTATCAAAAAATAAGCCTACAAAGATACTAAAATTAGTGTTTGAAATGACGTACCCCTGTAACAACCATTGCTAAGTTGTTTTCGTTGCAATAGTTTATACTTAAGTCATCTTTTATTGATCCTCCTGGTTGAATTACAGCAGTAATACCTGCATTTTTAGCTAATTCAACACAATCTGGAAATGGGAAAAAAGCATCACTTGCCATTACAGCTCCACTTAAATCAAAATTAAATGAGTTTGCTTTTTCTACCGCTTGTCTTAAAGCATCAACTCTAGAGGTTTGTCCGGTTCCAGATGCAATTAATTGTCCATTTTTAGCAAATACAATTGTATTTGACTTTGTATGCTTACTAATTTTAGATGCAAACAACATGTCCGTAATTTCTTGTTCTGTTGGCGCCTTTTCGGTTAC
The DNA here is from genome assembly GCA_947631175.1 of uncultured Flavobacterium sp. Classification (GTDB taxonomy): domain Bacteria; phylum Bacteroidota; class Bacteroidia; order Flavobacteriales; family Flavobacteriaceae; genus Flavobacterium. The sequence continues at coordinate 28,186 of CANRKI010000005.1, read as the reverse complement.
TACTTTTAATATTTCTTGGCTATCTGTTACTAAATCTTTGTCCTGAACTAAATATCCATTTAAACATGTTCTAACTTGCTTAGTTGGTAGTTCAGTTTCATTTTGAATTAAAATAATTCTATTTTTCTTTTCTTGTAAAATCTCCAGAGCTTGCTCATCATAAGCTGGAGCAATAACTACTTCACAAAAAAGTTTGTTTATTTCTTGAGCAGCCTCTACATCAATTTTAGCATTTGCTATTAAAACACCACCAAAAGCTGAAGTAGGATCACCTGCTAAAGCATCTAAATAAGCTTGTTTTACAGTTGCTCTAGTTGCTAGACCACAAGCATTATTATGCTTTAAAATGGCAAACGTTGGATTTTCGTTTTTAAATTCGCTCATTAAGTTAACAGCAGCATCTACATCCAATAAATTGTTGTAAGATAACTCTTTGCCGTGAACTTTCGTAAACATTTGGTCTAAATTTCCGAAAAAATTTCCTTTTTGATGTGGATTTTCACCATATCTTAACGTTTTTGATTCGCTAACGCTTAATTTTAACGTATCTTCTTCTGTATTGAAATAGTTAAATATTGCCGAATCGTAGTGTGATGATGTATGGAAAGCTTTAGTTGCTAAGTATTTACGTTGCTCTAAAGTAGTAGCACCATCATTTTCTGTAATCATGTTTAAAAATGAAGCATATTCGTTTACAGAAGCAACAATTACCGTGTCTTTAAAGTTTTTAGCAGCAGCTCTAATTAACGAAATACCACCAATATCAATTTTCTCAATAATATCAGCTTCGCTAGCTCCTGATGCAACTGTTTTTTCAAACGGATATAAATCTACAATTACCAAGTCGATTTGCGGAATATTGTATTCTTGCATTTGCGCCACATCTCCTTCGTGATCCTGACGATTTAAAATACCACCAAAAATTTTTGGATGTAATGTTTTTACACGACCCCCTAAAATTGATGGGTACGAAGTAACATCTTCTACCGCGACAACAGGAATGTTTAAATTTTTAATAAAAGTTTCTGTTCCACCCGTCGAATAAATGGTTACACCGTGTTCGTTTAGTTTTTTTACAATAGGTTCTAATCCTTCCTTATCAAAAACTGATATTAAGGCAGATTTAATAGATTTAGTAGTATTCATTGTGTTGTTGTTATTTTGAAATGCAAAAGTAGATATTGTATTGATAATAATCAAAATATTACCTTCTGTTTTACTATTTTTTTTATTGATTTTCTATTTTTTAAAAAAGATTCTTTTTTCTGTAACAAATACGCTTATTTCCCTACTTATAGGTATTACATTTTTATAAAGAAACTTTTATGTTTTTATATCTTAGACTGTTAAGTGAGAGTTTTAAATTTGCTATGAATGCATTGCGTTCTAATAAGTTACGTACTTTTTTGTCCCTATTAGGGGTTACAATTGGTATTTTTTCTATCATAGCTGTTTTAGCCGCTGTTGATTCGTTAGATCATAAGATTAAAAGTGATTTGTCTGAATTGGATAAAAATACTATTTATCTTACAAAATTTAGTTTTGGTCCAAGCGAAATTCCAGACTGGAAAATAAACCAATTTCCAAACGTTACATATGATGAGTTTGAATTTTTAAAGAAAAATTTAAATGGTTTAGATAAATCCTCTTTCAATATGTTTGTTGGAGCACAAAATGCAAAGTCCGATTTTGCCTCTGCTAGCGATGTACGCGTTTCGCCTTGTACCAATGAATATGAAGATTTAGATGTTTTAAAAATTATTTCGGGTAGATTTTTTAATGAAGCCGAATCGATTTCTGGTGCCTCTGTTGTGATATTAGGTCATACCGTTGCAGAAACTTTATTTCCGAATATTGATCCGCTTGGAAAAAATATAAGAATGTATGGCAAACGATTGACTGTTATTGGAGTTCTTGAAAAAGCAGGATCTATTAATATAGGAGGGAGCTCGGATCAAAAGGCTATTTTACCTGTTAATTTTATGCGTCAGGTTTTTGGTGATCATAATAAAAGTTTTACACCAGCCATTGTTTTAAAACCTAAAAAAGGATATGATACAGATTTTTTTCAGGATGAATTAAAACAAAAATTGCGCAATTATAGAGGTTTAAGTGTAAGCAGTGACGATAACTTTTTTGTAAACGTTTTTTCTGGATTTACCGATATGGTTGATAATATTGTGGGGCAACTTAACGCCATGGGTTGGGTTTTAAGTGGTTTTTCTTTATTAGTTGGTGGTTTTGGTATTGCTAATATTATGTATGTTTCTGTGAAAGAGCGTACTAATTTAATCGGGATTCAAAAATCACTTGGTGCTAAACGTAAATTTATTTTATATCAATTTTTGTTTGAGGCTGTAATTTTATCTCTTTTTGGAGGTCTTGTAGGTTTGTTTATGGTTTGGTTAATTTCGATTCTAGCTACATCTCTACTAGATTTTGAATTTATACTAAGTTTTCAAAATATTTTGTTAGGAAGTGGTTTAGCCGCTTTTATTGGATTAATATCTGGTTTAATGCCTGCTATTACTGCTTCTAAACTCGATCCGGTCGAAGCTATTCGAAGTGGAATGTAATACAATTTTGTATAGTAATTTTTTTAAGTTGAATTAAATTAAAAAAACTCCTTAAGATTTCTTAAGGAGTTTTTTGTATCAATTAATTAGCTCACTATCGTACGTTTTGATTTAAAACCAAGTCAATATATAAGTTAATTTTATTTTTTAATTCTTTTCTGTGTGTTACAAAGTCTAAAAATCCATGCTCTAACACAAATTCAGAAGTTTGGAAACCTTCAGGTAAATCTTTTCCTGTTGTATCTTTTACAATTCTAGGTCCTGCAAAACCAATTAAAGCACCTGGTTCAGCAATATTAATATCACCCAACATTGCATATGACGCCGTTGTTCCTCCAGTTGTAGGATCTGTACATAATGAAATGTAAGGAATTTTAGCCTCTGCTAACAATACTAATTTAGCTGATGTTTTTGCCATTTGCATTAATGAGAAAGCAGCTTCCATCATACGTGCTCCACCTGATTTAGAAATTAAAACAAAAGGTGTTTTGTGTTCAATACAATAATCAATAGCACGAGCAATTTTTTCTCCTACAACAGATCCCATTGATCCACCAATAAAGGCAAAATCCATACAAGCTACAACTAAATCGCTCCCTTTTGACTTTCCAACAACAGTTGTAATAGCGTCATGAAGTTTCGTTTTTTCTGTAACTTCTTTAATACGATCGCTGTATTTTTTGCTATCAACAAATTCTAAAGGGTCTTTAGAGGTAATGTTTGCATTGATTTCAGTGTACTGATTATCGTCAAACAATACTTTAAAATATTCTTTTGAACCAATTCTAACATGAAAATCATCTTCTGGAGATACCCATAAGTTTTTTTCTAACTCGTCAGAATCTACAATTTTACCCGTTGGAGATTTATACCATAATCCTTTAGGAATATCTTTTTTATCTTCTGTAGCGGTTTGTATCCCTTTTTCTGTTCTTTTAAACCAAGCTAAAGCCATAATTTTTCTGATTTAATAGTAAAAAATAAATTTTTACTGCATTATTACTATAATGTGTTTACGTTGTTTAGATCTGCAAAAGCTTGCTCTAAACGTTTGTTGAATGTTAATTCAGCTTCACGTACCCATTTACGAGGGTCGTAGTGTTTTTTATTAGGCACATCAGCTCCCTCTGGGTTACCGATTTGTGACATTAAATAATCTTTTTTAGCTAAAACATAGTCACGAGCTCCTTCTGTAAATGCAAATTGTAAGTCTGTGTCTATATTCATTTTGATAACTCCGTATGAAATTGCTTCTCTAATCTCCTCAAGTGTAGAACCTGATCCGCCGTGGAAAACAAAATCTACAGGATTAGGGATTGTATTAAATTTTTCCTGAACAAATTTTTGAGAATTAGCTAAAATTTTTGGTGTTAATTTTACGTTTCCTGGTTTGTATACTCCGTGAACGTTACCAAATGCTGCTGCTACAGTAAATCGAGGTGATATTTTTAATAACTCTTCGTATGCGTAAGCAACTTCTTCTGGTTGTGTATATAGTTTAGATGAGTCAACGTTTGAGTTATCAACACCATCTTCTTCACCACCTGTTATTCCTAATTCAATTTCTAAAGTCATTCCCATTTTGCTCATACGCTCAAGGTATTTTTTAGAAAGTTCAATGTTTTCTTCGATTGGCTCTTCTGATAAATCAATCATGTGCGAAGAGAATAGTGGTTTACCAGTTTGTGCAAAATGTTTTTCGCTAGCATCCAGTAAGCCATCAATCCAAGGTAATAAGTTTTTAGCACAATGGTCTGTGTGTAAAATAACTGTTGCTCCGTAAGCCTCAGCTAATTCATGTATGTGTTTAGCGCCAGCAATAGCTCCTAAAATAGCAGATTTTTGATTTTCGTTAGATAAACCTTTTCCTGCAATAAATGATGCTCCTCCGTTTGAGAATTGGATAATAACAGGTGCGTTTAATTTTGCCGCTGTTTCTAAAACTCCGTTTATTGTACTCGAGCTAGTAACGTTTACTGCTGGTAATGCAAAGCCTTTTGCCTTTGCATAATTAAAAATTTCTTGTACTTGATCTCCGGTAGCTACTCCTGGTTTAATATTGTGTGCCATTATGTGTTGTTGTTTTAATAGTTGACAAAAATAATAAATTCAGTAATTAGAATGGATAATTGATTCCAATATTTATTACTGATCTTCCAAAATTATAATCTCTAAACCATCTTTCTGAGGTTTCGTAGGCAGGATTATAGGTTTTAAATCCTAGGTCAAATCTAAAAATAAAAAAATTAAAATCATACCTTGCTCCAATTCCTGCTCCAATTGCGGTATCTTTTAAAGAATTTATTCCACTAAATTTTGATTTTGGGTCAGTGACATTATCTAAAACGTTCCAAATGTTTCCCATATCTGTAAAAATAGCTCCGTTTAATTTTCCTGTAATATTAAATCTATATTCGGCAGAAAAAGAAAGCTTCATGTTTGCTTCGTTAAAGTCGTTGATTCCACCCGAACTACCTGGACCTAGTGAATAGGCTTGCCAAGCTCTGTTATCGTTTGTACCACCGGCATAATAACTTCTGATAAATGGAATGCTGTTCGAATTTCCGTACGGAATAGCCAAACCAAAAAATGTACGCGTCGAAATGTACTTTGTACTGCTTAATTGCCAGTGTTTTATATATTCAACTTCGCCCTTTACATATTGTGAATACGCAACATTAAAAAATGTTTTATTACCAAATTCGTTAATATCTTTACTTTGCCCTTTAATTAAAGATAAAAGTGCACCAGCAGATTCGATTTTAGTTTTTAAAGATGAAAAGTTATAGTCCAGTAAATTTTTTCTGGTTGATTTTTGATATGTGATATTTGCCGAGTAAATTAAATTGTTTTCGGTTAATCTATTTCTTCGTTCACCAATACTTCGAACCGTAGTAAAATCATTTTGATCAATACTTATATTTTGATTGGTAACATCATTTATGAAATTAACACTTCCGCTTTGCTCATTTAAACTCCCGTTTTGGTTAAAATATGTTGGATTGATTTGATCTCTGTATTGATTCGCAATGTCATTTAACCTGCTGTAAGTACTTTGGTATACCGAAAAGTAGTTGTTTGGATTTAAATTGTTGATGTATTGAATGTTTATTGCATCTACTTTAAAGTTGTTATATCGTTTTGGTTTCCAATTGTAGCTTAAAATTCCGGTTAAACTTTCTTTATCTAAGCCAATATTTTGTTGTCTGGAAACTCCTACGCTAATTTGCGTAGTAGGAAACATGATTTTAGGAATGACTTTATCCGTATTGAAAGGGAATAATAAACGAGGGAAATTTAGTTTTACATCGGCTCCGTATTCAGCAAGATTAAAAAAAACATTATTTGGATTGGCAAGTTCTTTAGAAGATCCAATATTCGTTTTTGCAGAAATTTCTAAAGTTTCTGCTCCTTTAAATATGTTTCTAATCGTTAATCCAGCGGTTCCTAAGATACCAAAATCTTGTATGTTTGAGTGTAAAAAATCAATTCCCGCATTAAATGTATATTTTTTAATAGGCACTAAATACACATTCGTTATTAAGCTAGATTTTGTAGGATCGTTTTTATCTTCTACATATTCAATTCTAGGATAATTAAAAACCCTTAAATTTGATATTGCTTGTGTTGTTATTGAGCGTCTGAGGTCACTGTAAACACTTCCTTTTGTTATAAAAACAGCGTCTGTGATTGCTTTTGGTTTGTAGTTTAATTTTGCAGATGAATATAAGTTAATTTGATTGTGTGAAATACTATCAGCTGCATAGGCTAAATTCCTAGCATTGTCTGTAAATATATTTACCTGACTTATTTTATATAATTTAAATGGTTCTTTTAGTATAGAATCTCCAGATTTAAGCGAGTATTCGTCAATAACGGTTTCAATATTTGCTTTTCTTTTACCAGCAGTTGTATCTACATTAAAATTTATATAATTTTCTTGAAACTTGTATGCTCCGTTATTTCTAAAAAATGTTGTTAAACGTGTTCTTTCTTTAGCTAAATATTCCGAATCGTATTGTTTGTTTTTGATAATTTCAGAATTGTACTTGGCTACATTGTATAAAGAATCCAACTCTGGTGAACTTGAACTATAGTTTAATGAATCGATAAAATACGGTTCTTTTTTGGTTACGATGTATGATATTTTAGCCTTTTTATTTCCAATACTATCAATTTTATAACTTACCGTATTATTAAAATAACCTTTATTGAAATAGTAGCTGCGGTATTTTAATCTGCTTTTTTCTGTTTTTAAAGAATCAACAACAACAGGTGGTTCGCCATTTGTTCTTAAAAAATTACTTAACCCAGATACAAAAAAAGATTCGCCCAATCGAGCAACTTGTTTTTCTGATAAAACTTTCGCTAATCTATCGTATCTGTTCGGTTTTTTCAATAACCAAGCCTGATAAGCAGAGTCCGGATTAACTTTTGCTAAGTTATACATTTGTAAACGCAAGGGATAACCTATAAATTTACTATTAGGTTTTTGTAACATGATAAGCGAAAGTTCCTCTTTAGAACTTGCATTACCATCTATTATAACTTTGGCATCTTTTAGTAAATAATTTCCTTCTGAAACTCGTTTTGTCGAGTCACAGGCATATATAATGAAAACTATTACAAATAATAGTAGTATTTTTGTGAGAGATTTTATCAAAGCAAAATATTATTAGTCAAAATTACATTTTTTTATGGTTAGTAAAAACCAAATAAAGTTAATAAGAAGTTTACAACAAAAAAAATACCGTAAACAACACGAATTATTTATTGCAGAAGGTGCAAAAGTAATTCAAGAGTTAATAAATTCTAACTATGAACTGGTAAACGTATTTGTAACTGAGAATATTTTTACAGAAGTAATTGGTGCCAAAAGAATTGAAATTACAGCATCTGATTTAGAAAAAATAACAGCACTAAAAACGGCAAATAATTGTTTAGCAGTTTTTAAAATTCCGTCTGAAAAAACGTATAGTACAGAGGGATTGTTGGTTGCTTTAGATGATGTTAGAGATCCAGGAAATTTAGGTACAATTTTACGTTTATGCGATTGGTTTGGTATAACTAATTTAATTTGCTCTGAGGACACAGTTGATATTTATAATCCAAAAGTTGTACAAGCTACTATGGGATCAATTGCACGAGTAAATGTAAGTTATGTAAATTTGCCACAATTTTTACAAAGTTACACACATCCTATTTTTGGAACTTTTATGGATGGCGAAAATATTTATAAAGATAAATTACCAAATCAAGGTATTATTGTTATGGGAAATGAAGCCAACGGAATCTCAGCCGAAATTGAGAATCTGTGTACGCGTCGTATAGCAATACCACGATTTGGTAATTTACAAGTTACAGAAAGCCTAAATGTTGCAACAGCAACGGCTATTATTTTAAGTGAATTTAAACGTAGTGATGTTTAAATTTAAATGAAAAGCAAAGTTTATGAAAAAGCCTCGGGTTTGCATTTTGGATATATTTCCTGTCCAAGGGCTGTCTGAGGCATTATCAGGAATAATTTCGTCGCCCATTCCAAAAATACCTCGAATTGATGGAGAGAATTTAAAATATTCAAAATAAAAATCAATCCCAATTCCCGCTTCAATATTTCCGGTAGTTCTTTTCATTCTAAATTTTTGAGCGTAATTATCATCTTTTGAGTCAAAATTACTCGCTAAATTTAATGAATACGAATAACCACCAATTAAATAGGGCTTAATATTTCCGGTACGTTTTGCCGAAAATTTTAATAATAACGGAAAATTAATATACGTTGATTTTACCTCACGTTTTTTATCAAACTCGTCTTCAATCTCAGGATAAATTAAATTACGTTGTGTGTAACTTAATCCAGGTTCAAAACGCAAATCTAAATGTTCGCTAATACGTAAGTTTCCAATCAATCCGACATTAAATCCTGTTGAGGTTTTTACCTCGATATCCGGAGCTATTTCTTTATAATCAAATTTAAAATCATAGCTGTTAAAGCCTAGATAATATCCCCAATGTACAGGTTTTCTGTCAAAATTTTCAAGATTAATAATTGGATCTTTTCCAAAAGTCCCACCTTGTGCAAAAGAGCTAATACTTAGTGTTAGTAGCACTAGCGAAAAAATTTTCTTCATAGTTATTTTTTGGTTGATGTGTAGATCGTTGCAACCCCAAATGTTTGTGGTAATGCTTTAGAGTTTACAAATCCTACGTTTGTTAAAATATGAAGTAGAGTTTCACCATATGGAAAATTTTGTGCTGATTCTGATAAATAGGAATACGCAACTTTATCTTTAGAAAATAGTTTGCCTATTAAAGGTAAGATATTGTTGGTGTAAAAATTATATCCTTGCTTAAAAGGAAATTTTGTTGGAACTGAAGTTTCTAAGATAACAAAAATTCCGTTTGGTTTTAAGACACGTAAAATTTCTGCCAAACCTTTTTCTAATGTTTCAAAATTTCGAATTCCGTAAGATACTGTTATTGCATCAAAATGATTATCTGGAAAAGGAATATTCTCCGAATCTCCTAATACTAAATCGATTTTAGATTCTAAGTTTTTTTCTTTTACTTTTTTTCGTCCAACCTCTAACATTCCTTCCGAAATATCTAAACCTACAATTTTAGTTGCACTTGTTTGACTTAATAAAATGGCTAAATCTCCAGTTCCTGTTGCAATATCTAAAATTTGATTTGGTTTGGTGTTGGCTACTAAATTTAAAACATTTTTTCTCCAGCTAGTGTCCAATCCTAAAGAGATTACGCGGTTTAAACCGTCATAATTTCCTGAGATGTTATTGAACATTTGAGCTACTTGCTCTTTTTTACCTAGGTTGGAATCTTTATATGGATTGATGTTATTTTTCATCTTATTTATTTTATGCCGCAAAGATAAAGTTTAAAGCATATTAAATAACGAATTGTATTTAAAAATTGGTACTTTTCTGTTGCTAAATTAGCTATTTTATTTTTTTATATAGGTTTTAAAACTATAATCGTATTTGTGTTTTGAATCGGATTGATGATTTGTTTGCTCTACTAATTCCCATTGCGTTAAATCAACTTCCGGAAAAAAAGCATCCGCATCAGTTGGTGTAACATCTACAAAAGTAAGCTCTAATTTATTTGCTAACGGCAAAGCTTGTGTATATATTTCTCCACCACCAATAATATACAAATCTTGATTTTTATACGCGTTTATTGCCTCGTGTAAACTGTGATATATTTCACAGTTTTGTGGAGTTTCATAGTTTTTTTGTCTGGTAATTATAATATGTTTTCGATTGGGTAAAACTCCTGGTAAACTTTCAAAAGTTTTTCTTCCCATTATAATTATATGATGAGAGGTTTTATTTTTAAAATGTTTAAAATCGTTTGGTAAATGCCAAAGCATTTGGTTGTTTTTACCAATTGCGTTATTGTTGGCAATTGCAGCAATTAGAGTAATCATGTTATTGATTTTGATTATCAACTTGTTTTTGTAGTTGAGCAATTTTTTCTTGTTGTTTTTTTACAAGTTTATTTATTTGATTTTGCTCCCATTCTTTCCCCATAAATTTATGTGTAATAAATACTTTTATAAAATGCAGAATAAATAAAAAGATCCAAATAGTAATTGCCCAAATGTACCACGCTGTTTCCGGAAAAACTTGTAACCATGTATTGGCTACAAACATAAATAAAGATCCGATTAGTAAGGCTATAAAATGGTAATATAAATTTTTTTTCTGAGACATCCTAGCTCGTGCATATTCGTATAACTCAAACTGCTCTTTATCTATTGTATTTGACATGGTGTAGATTTTATTTTTTAAAAGTACAAAAAAAGAGGCTCAAAAAAGCCTCTTCATGTTATATTTTTATATTGATACAGCTCCCTTAATAGCTGGATGCGGATCGTAATCGACTAGAGTGAAATCCTCGTATGTAAAATCAAAAATATTTTTTATCTCAGGATTTAAAATCATTTTTGGCAAAACTTTAGGTTCACGCGTTACTTGTAAATTTAATTGCTCGATATGGTTGTTATAAATGTGTGCATCACCAAAGGTGTGAATAAAGTCTCCAGGTTCTAAATCACATACTTGCGCTATCATTAAAGTAAGTAAAGCGTACGATGCGATATTAAATGGTACTCCTAAAAATATATCGGCACTACGTTGGTATAATTGACAAGATAACTTACCGTTTGCAACATAAAATTGAAAAAAGGCATGACAAGGCGGTAATGCTGCTTTGTTGTTTGCAACATTTTCTGTAAAAGATTTTTTGTCATCAGGTAAAACACTTGGGTTCCATGCCGAGACAAGCATTCTTCTTGAATTTGGATTTTTCTTTAAAATTTCGATCAATTCTTTAATTTGATCAATTTCTTCCGAGTTCCAATTTCGCCATTGGTGTCCGTAAATGGGACCTAAATCACCGTTTTCATCGGCCCATTCGTCCCAAATTTTAACTCCATTTTCTTTTAAATAGGCAATATTAGTTTCTCCTTTTAGAAACCACAATAATTCATGAATTATAGATTTTAAATGTAACTTTTTTGTAGTTACCATAGGAAAACCTTGACTTAGATCAAAACGCATTTGGTATCCAAAAACGCTTATCGTTCCGGTACCTGTTCGATCTCCTTTTTGTGTTCCATGATCTAATACATGTTGAACTAAATCTATATATTGCTTCATGTTATTTACAATGATTCACGGTTATTAATTTCGTCTCTAATGCGAGCCGCTTTTTCATAATCTTCTTCTAAAATAGCGATGTCTAACAAACCATATAATTCATCTAAATTAAAATAGCCGTAGCTGCTATCGTTTTCGATTTCATCATCGTCATCATCGTCCTCGTCAACATAATCATTTACATCAGAAATTGGTTCGGTAGTTTCGTGATCAAATCTTGATTTCTCTGGATTTCGAGGTTTAATTAAAATTCCTGCTTTTTCTAAAATTCCTTTATAAGTGAAAATTGGAGAGTCAAATCGTAATGCAAGTGCAATAGCGTCTGATGTTCTGGCATCAATAATCTCTTCAATACCATCTCTTTCACAGATTAAGCTCGAATAAAAAACACCATCAACTAATTTATGTATGATGACTTGTTTAACTACAATATCAAATCGTTCGGCAAAGTTTTTAAATAAGTCGTGCGTCATTGGCCTTGACGGAGTAAGTTCTTTCTCTAATGATATTGCAATAGATTGGGCTTCAAAAGCACCAATTACAATAGGTAATTTTTTATCTCCATCAGCTTCGTTTAAAATTAAAGCATAGGCTCCATTTTGCGTTTGACTGTATGATATGCCTTCAATAACTAATTTTACTAAGCTCATTTTTTAGTTTTTTACTTATGCTTGTTATGTAGCTAAAAAAAGAGCTACTTGCAAATATAAAAATTATACAAGTAACTCTTTCAATATTTTTCGATAAAGTGAATCTAAATTAGTTATTCGCTGCTTTAAATTCTTTTAATTTTTTAATTAATTCTGGTACAACTTGAAAAGCGTCTCCAACTACACCATAATCTGCAACTTTAAAGAAAGGTGCTTCTGGATCTGTGTTGATAACAACTTTTACTTTTGAAGAGTTGATACCTGCAATGTGTTGGATTGCTCCTGAGATACCTACTGCAATGTATAAGTTTGATGCAACTGGTTTACCTGTTTGCCCTACGTGCTCAGAGTGAGGTCTCCAATCTAAGTCAGAAACTGGTTTAGAACAAGCTGTTGCTGCTCCTAAAACTTCTGCTAACTCTTCAATCATTCCCCAATGTTCTGGACCTTTTAATCCACGACCTGCAGAAACTACAATCTCAGCATCAGCGATAGTTACTTTTCCTGTTACTTTTTCTACATTTTCAACTTTAACTCCGTCTAAAGTTACAGCAGGTGAAAAATCTTCTGCAGTTGCAGCTCCTGACGTTTCAACAATTCCGTAAGAGTTTTTAGCTAAAGCAATTACTTTTACCTCTGTATCAATTGATGTGAAGTTGAATCCTTTGTTTGAGAAAGCATTACGTTTTACTACAAATGGAGCAGTAGTTTCTGGTAAAGCTACTACGTTTGATGCGTAACCAGCTTCTAAAGAAATAGCTGCTAATGGAGCTAAGTATAAAGAGTCTGTAGTTGATGATAAAACAACAACTTTTGCTCCTTCTTTTTGAGCAGCTTGTTTAATAACATCTGCATATGCTTTAGCGTTGAATGATTTTAAGTCTCCGTTAGATACATTTAAAACTTTATCAACACCGTATTTTCCTAATTCAGCAACATTTTCAGCATTTATTGTTAAAGCTGTAACTGTTGTTCCTAATTGTTCTGCTACTTTTTTAGCGTATGAAGCTAATTCAAAAGCAACTTTTTTAAATTTTCCTTCTGCAGATTCTGCGTATATTAAAACTGACATATTTGTTCTGTGTATTTATTAATGAAAAAAAGATTAGATAACTTTAGCTTCGTTGTGTAATAAGTTTACTAACTCGTCTAAATTATCAGGACTTACTAATTTACAAGCTGATTTAGCCGCAGGCTTTTCAAACTTAACTGCTTTTGTTTTTGCATCAACAGCAACAGGTTCTTTAACCGCTAAAGCTTTTGTACGTGCTTGCATAATACCACGCATGTTTGGAATACGTAAGTCTTTTTCTTCAACAATTCCTTTTTGTCCACCAACTACTAATGGTAAGCCAACACTTAAAGTCTCTTTACCACCGTCAATTTCACGAACTACTTTTGCACTTGTACCTTCTACTTCGATACCAATACAAGAGTTTACAAAGTTATATCCTAAAATTCCAGCTAACATACCTGGAACCATACCACCATTATAATCTAAAGATTCTTTACCAGCAATTACTAAATCGTAACCACCTTCTTTTACTATTTCTGCTAATTGTTTAGCAACAAAAAAACCATCAGTTGGAGTAGCGTTTACTCTAATTGCCTCATCTGCTCCAATTGCTAAAGCTTTTCTAATAGTTGCTTCAGTTTCAGCTCCACCAACATTTACAACGTGTACTGTAGCTCCTTGTTTTTCTTTAAACCAAATGGCTCTAGTTAAGCCAAATTCATCATTTGGGTTAATTACAAACTGAACTCCATTTGTATCAAATTCAGTATCTCCGTTTGTAAAGTTGATTTTAGATGTAGTATCTGGTACGTTACTAATGCAAACCAATATTTTCATGTCTGTTTTTGTTTATTTGTTATTTTTTGTTTTACTAAAGTAGAAAAAAAATTCCATATAAATACTATGCACGCATATTAAATTTGATTTTTTTAATATTTTTACTCTATTGGCTTTTTTATTGCATTAAAATTGTTTAAAAAACTATTTATATTGATTTTTTTGTATTGATTTTATAAATGTGATACTTTTTTCATGTTTCGCATCTTCTTTTTTAAAGTATTCCTTTATTTTTTATCGTAATTAATCATTTAATTTAATATTTTTGCTTTTGTCAAAATTTTGGATAAACAAACATTATGAGAACGATACAATTTAGAGAAGCTATATGCGAAGCGATGAGCGAAGAAATGCGCCGCGACGATAAAGTATATTTAATGGGGGAAGAAGTTGCCGAATATAACGGTGCTTATAAAGCCTCTAAAGGGATGCTGGACGAGTTTGGTCCTAAACGTGTAATTGATACTCCAATTGCCGAACTTGGTTTTGCTGGTATTGCAGTTGGTTCTGCCATGAATGGTTTACGACCAATTGTTGAATTCATGACTTTTAACTTCTCATTAGTAGGTATAGATCAAATCATTAATAATGCGGCTAAAATGCGCCAAATGTCTGCTGGACAGTTCACTATGCCAATGGTATTTCGTGGGCCATCTGGTTCTGCAGGTCAATTAGCGGCAACGCACTCACAATCTTTCGAAAACTGGTTTGCAAATACGCCTGGTTTAAAAGTGGTTGTACCATCTAACCCATACGATGCTAAAGGATTATTAAAATCGTCTATTCGTGATAACGACCCTGTAATTTTTATGGAGTCTGAGCAAATGTATGGTGATAAAGGTGAGGTGCCTGAAGGTGAATACACTATTCCATTAGGAGTTGCTGATGTTAAACGTGAAGGAACAGACGTTACTATTGTATCGTTTGGTAAAATTATTAAAGAAGCGTATAAAGCTGCTGATGAATTAGCTAAAGAAGGAATCTCGTGTGAGGTAATCGACTTACGTACAATTCGTCCAATGGATCAAGAAGCAATCTTAAAATCTGTTAAAAAAACAAATCGACTAGTAATTTTAGAAGAAGCTTGGCCTTTTGCTTCTGTTTCTTCAGAAATTACATATATCGTTCAAGAAAAAGCTTTTGATTATTTAGATGCTCCTATTCAGCGTATTACAACAGCAGATACTCCAGCGCCTTTCTCTCCAGAGTTATTAAAGGAGTGGTTACCTAACGCACAAGACGTGGTAAAAGCTGTTAAAAAGGTTATGTATAAATAATTCTTTAAAAAGAAAATATTAAATATCTTTGAACTTCGTTAGAAAACTAAATCTAACGAAGTTTTTTTATGAAGAAAATCATATCTACTTTTTTACTATTAAATACTATTTTACTATTTGCACAAACTAAAGTAGGTGGGGTGGTTCTGGATGACGAGAATTTTCCAGTTCCCTATGCAAGTGTATATTTCAAAAGTTCTACAGAAGGTATTGTTGCAGATGAAAATGGAAAATTTTATCTAGAATCTCAAAATAACTACACAAAATTAGTTGCTTCTTTTGTAGGGTACAAAGCTGCCGAAATTACGGTTAAGCCAGGAGTGAACCTGAACTTAAAAATTGTTCTTGCTGCTGACAATCAATTACAAGAAGTAAAAGTTTATGCTGGTAAAACATCTAAAAAAGATAATCCCGCAATCGACATCCTTCGTAAAATATGGGAACGTCGTAAAAAAAATGGGCTTTATATGTTTGACCAATATAAGTACGACAAATACGAAAAAATTGAATTCGATATCAACTCTATCGACTCGGCTTTCATGAAAAAGAAAGCTTTTAAAGGAATGGAGTTTGTTTTTGATCGAATGGATACTTCGCGTATTACGGGTAAAACATATCTTCCAATATTTATCAACGAAACCTTAAGCGAAGTATACGGAGATAATACTTTACCTAAGAAAAAGGAAATTATTAAAGCCAACAAAAACTCTGCTCTTGGCGAAGGCGGCGACATGGTTAACGGTTTCCTTAAAGATTTATATGTTGATTATGATATCTACAAAAATTACCTTAAGTTTTTTGATAAGGATTTTGTTTCTCCCTTATCAACAACAGGAATTAACGTATACAATTATGTGTTAGCAGATACCGCTTACATTGATGGTAAGTACTGCTACAACATCGTTTTTTATCCACGCCGTAAAGGCGAACTGACCTTTAAAGGTGATTTTTGGGTAAACGATACCACTTTTGCAATTAAAAAAATAAATCTGCAAGCAAATAAATCGGCTAATATAAACTGGGTAAAAGATATTTACATTGAACAAGAATTTGATGTAGTTAACGACTCTGTATTCTTACTTAAGCGCGATCACATGATGACAGATTTCGCTCTTAATAAAAAAGAATCCTCTAAAGGTATTTATGGTAAACGTACCAGTTTGTTTAAAAACCACGAGTTCAACAAACCTAAAGTTGCTGATTTTTATAAAGAAGAAGTTTACAATCCCGATTTAAGCATATACAAACGTTCCGACGATTATTGGGCGGCAAACCGTTTTGAAAAATTAAATAAAGACGAAGCGAATATTTATGGTCTTTTAGATACACTTGCTACTGTTCCAAAATTTAAAATGTACATGAATGCGGCCACCGTTTTAGCTTCTGGTTATTATGAACTACCAAAACTAAAAATGGATTTCGGACCTATATTCTCGACCTTTGGATATAACGATATCGAAGGAATTAGACTTAGGGCAGGAGGACGTACTTATTTTGGACCAAACGATAAATGGCGTATTCAAGGTTACGGAGCTTATGGTTTTGGTGATGATAAATTTAAGTATGGTATTTCCGGAAAAGTTTTATTAGAACCTAAAAATCGTGTAATTATTCATGCCGGAAATCGCCGTGATGTCGAGCAAATGGGAGTGAGTTTAACTGCAACTCAAGATGTTTTAGGACGTAGTTTTGCTTCTTCATCTTTGTTCTCGTCTGGTGTAAACGATAAATTAACTAATATTAATTTAACAACGGCTGGTATCGAGTTTGAACCGGTTAAAAATCTTACTTTTAGATTGAATTTAACCTACAAAACACTTAAAGCTGCTGATGAAGAACGTTTTAGTTTGGCTTATTTTGACGAAAATGGAGCAACACAAAATAAAATTCGTCAGTACGAAACCAACTACGTAATCGATTATACACCAAAACGCCGTATGGTTAATCATGGAGTAGAAAGGTTAGAAGTCGATTGGAATTATCCACGTGTTCTATTAAGTTTTACCCAAGGATTAAAAGGTGTTTTTGATTCTGATTTCGAATACGATAAATTACAATTCTATTATCGTCAACCTATTTTAATTGGTGGTTTTGGTCGTTTTACATCTACTTTCGAAGCGGGTAAAATTTTCGGACAAGTACCATTAGGCTTAATGGGTGTAATTCCAGGAAATCAATCTTGGTTTGGTATCGAAAACACTTTTAATAACATGAACTACTACGAATTCATGGCCGATGAATATGTGTCACTTCATTTGGAACACAACTTTAATGGTCGTTTTTTCTCACGTATTCCATTAATTCGTGATTTAAACCTTCGCGAAATTGTTGGTATTAAAGGAGTTTACGGACAAGTAAGTCAAGAAAATAAAGACATAAACGCTTCAGGTTTAGTTTATCGCGCGCCAGAAGATGTGTATTGGGAATATCATGCCGGTATTGGTAACATTTTTAAATGCTTCAGAATCGACTTTTCTTGGCGTGGTGCTTATAATAATTTACCAGACGCGAATAAATTTGCAATTAAAGGAACTTTTGGATTCCATTTTTAATTCAATTTATTACCTTTGCAGTCGCTTAATTTAGAAATATATAAATAAAAAATAATGAGTTCAAAAGTTGAAACTTTCGATGTATTAATCGAAATAGCACGTGGAAGCAGAAACAAATACGAATACGATTTCGAAAAAAAAAGAATCCGTTTTGACCGTATGTTATATTCTGCAATGTTTTATCCTGCAGATTACGGTTTTATTCCTGAAACTTTAGCTTTAGACGGTGACCCGCTTGACGTTTTAGTGCTTTTTACTGAGCCTTCAACTCCTGGTTGTTTAGTTGAGGTTAAACCAATCGCAGTGTTCAAAATGGCTGACGATAAAGGTCCAGACGAAAAAATTATCTGTGTACCAGTTTCTGATCCTATCATGAACAAATTAAACAACATTTCTGACATCAACGAACACTTAATTAAAGAAATCGAACATTTCTTTAAAGTGTACAAAGACTTAGAAAACAAAAAAGTTGACGTACAAGGTTGGGCAGATGTAGATGTTGCTGTAGAGATGATCGCTGAATGTTCAGCACGTTTCCAAGCATTAACAGATGCTGAAAAAGCAAAATACTCTATCGCATTATAATTTGTAATAAAGTAATAAATTAAAAGCTATCCATTAATTTTGGATAGCTTTTTTTGTTTTGCTTAGTTAGTTTATTGCACTAAACGTTAATTTTTATCTGGCTAATTATCTTTAATTAAAATGATAGCTGTAAAATAGTTAAATTCGTTTTTGTTTTTAAATAGATATTACTACAAACTAGTTACTATTGTTATGTTTCACAATTAAATAGGAGGTAATATGTTGTTTATTATTGTTAATTGTAAAACTGTTTTTAGTGGGGATTTTAGATATTTTCAAAATAAAAAAATCATTTCCTAAAGTAGAAAAAGGAAATGTAAAGTTAGTTAAAGACACAATTATATATGATGATGGTCGAGGTAATGATCCCGAGTTATTGGATTTAACCGTTTTAAAATATGTTTTTGTGACCATGTTAGGTGGTCAGCCTTATTTAATGTTGTTTTCTAATCATCAACACCATATAGCATGTAATTTAAAAGGTTTTCAAAACGTATATAAAGCCCTTTCCAAACGATTTGGTTTTAATGATAGCGCTTTTTTCGAGGTTATCAATCAGACAAAGGATATAAAAAAGCGCTTGTGGATTCATCCTGAAAAAACAAATTTTAAGTTGTTAGATAATGAATACTCCGATTTTGAAAACGGAATAGAAGTGCTTAGTGATCCTCCAATTTTTATTTCGTGGGATATTACACAGTTCGAACTAATCGCTTTACAAGTTGGTGAAACTTATACATCTGATACCGATATCGTTTATTTTAAATTTAGTTATCCCGTTCGTATAGGCAATATGATAATTGATAACCTTGAGTGTTATGTTGGAAATAATCGCGAAAACATTGGTGTTCAAAATTATTTTGCCAACTTAACAGATCAAAGTTTAACAAGTAAAAGTTACTATGATATTAAAAACAACTGGTTAAAAAGATTAGACTTAAAAAATAATGTTGATGAAACGGGTTGGGAAAGAAGCGACCAAAATCATATAATTATTTATCTAACTAAAAGTAAAGACATCTATTTTTCATTAACCTATAATTTTAGTGATCAATCCAATTACGACAGCGGCTCAACCTCGTTTTATATTACCAATGATCGAGATTATTCAACTGTTTTAACTGATATATCTAATAAAATACCAATTACAATTTCGCACAGCTTTATTTTACAGCAGCAATATTCTATTTCAGAAAATTATAAAAATAACAACTACGTTTCTATAACACCTCAAGTTGTAATGTCACAACTAAACAATAAATCAATTATTTGGTACGATGCAAATACTAAATTATTAGGATTTTCAGATAATAATTTAAGTTTAATCTATCCAATTAATGATCTAGACAAAGTTATAATTTATAATGTCTTACCTGCTCGTGGCGCTGGATATTCAGAACTTAGAATCCGTTTAAAAAATGGCGATTTGCACTTCGTTTTTTCAACCAATACTACCTACGAATTTGATGAGATAGCGAACCTCATTAACCAATGGACCGATTTAGAAACAGAAATTTCTGGACCATGGTATAATGATTAATACTTATTATTTTATTTGTAGCGCTAACAAATACCATTACACTCAATCATTAAACCCGCTTTACGCTATATCTTTTATAACGGGAACCTCGAGAACCTCAGTTCCCATTATAAAAGGATGCCGCTGCAATCGGGGCTATGCATATAGTTTCTACTTTTAAAATTTTAATGTTTAATGTTTAATGTTTACAGCATAATTAATCGCCATCGTCCGTTCGATTGATTTTTGAGGCACGAAAAAAATGTATCGAGAACTAATATTCTATTTCGAAAAATATTCAGCAAGGTTTTTTCCTTGTAAGTTTAATAATACTGCTGTTTATTTTATAACCTAAAGTTTACTTTTAGCCCCGATAGAGCCGATATCCTTTTTATTTGGTTGCTGAGGTTCTCGAAGTAAAAAATAAAAAGATTAAGGCGAAAGCGGGAAACCAAGTGTATTTTATGCCCGAGTGTTTGGGCTACGTATAAAAAGCAAAATCCGAATCAGTTAAAACTAGATTCGGATTTTGTGTTTATTTTTTACCACCAAATACTTTAGATAAAACACCAAAAACTCCACGAATAAACGTAGCGCTTGTAACCGTTTTAATTATTGCTTTTTGTGTTGCACTTGGCTGGTTACTTGTTCGGCTCGATGTTTTTTCAGCTTGTTTACGCTCTTTAGCTTCTTGTTTTTCTTGTTCAGCTTTTTGGGCATCTATTTCGGCTTGTTTTTGTGCTTGTTCAATTTTTTCAATTAATATTTCGTAGGCACTTTCGTTATCAATGCTTTTTTCGTATTTCTTAACAAGTTTAGAGCTGTCAATTAAATTGTCTAATTCTGATTGCGAAAGTACGTCCATTCGGCTCATTGGCGAACGCATTAAACATGCAGCTAATGGTGTTGGAATTCCTTTTTCGTTTAGTGCGGTTACAAAAGCTTCTCCAGTTCCTAACTTTGTTAAATCCTCCGCAGTATCGTAATATTCGGTTATTGGGTAATTTTGCGCTGTAAGTTTTATGGCTTTTCTGTCGTTTGCTGTGAAAGCACGTAAGGCATGTTGTACTTTTAAACCTAATTGAGAAAGTACGCCAGCGGGAATATCTGTCGGGTTTTGTGTAATAAAATAAATCCCGATTCCTTTTGAACGAATTAATTTAATAATCGTTTCGATTTGATCTTGTAAAGCTTTTGATGCCTGATCAAAAATTAAATGCGCTTCGTCAATAAAAATCACCAATTCTGGTCGTCCGCTGTCTCCTTGTTCTGGCATAGTTTGGTACACTTCGGCTAGTAAACTCAACATAAATGTCGAGAACAACTTTGGTTTATCTTGTATATCAGTTAAGCGTAAAATATTAATATATCCTTGTCCTTGATTGTTCACGCGCATTAAATCATCTACTTCAAAAGATAATTCCCCAAAAAAGGTAGCTGCACCTTGGTGCTCAAGCTCAATTATTTTTCGTAAAATGGCTCCAGTAGTTGCAGTAGATATACGACCGTATTCGGCTTCCATCTCTTTTTTGCCTTCTTCTGTTGCGTATTGTAGTACTTTTTTAAAGTCTTTTAAATCAATTAAAGGCATTTTGTTGTCGTCGCAATATTTAAAAATCACGGCAACAACACCAGCTTGTGTATCGTTTAAATCTAAAATTCGTGAAAATAGGATAGGACCAAATTCAGTAACAGTAGCACGTAATCGCACGCCATTTTGCTCGGATAAAGTTAAAAACTCTACCGGAAAACCTGTAGTTGTATAAGGTAAGCAAATATCTTGGTGGCGTTTGGTTATAAAGTCATTTTCGGTACCAGGCATTGCAACCCCCGAAAAGTCTCCTTTAATGTCCATCATTAAAACAGGTATACCAGCTTGCGAAAGTTGTTCTGAGAAAATTTGTATTGTTTTGGTTTTACCAGTACCAGTTGCGCCGGCAATTAAACCGTGTCTGTTTAATGTTTTTAATGGAATATTTACATGAGTATTAGGCACAGCTTTGCCGTTTAACATAGCACCACCTAATGTAATATACTCGTTTTTGCAAGCATATCCTTGATTTATATGCTCTGAAAATTTTTCTATAGACATGTTTTTTAGAAATTTTTATCAATTTACAAATATATAGGAAAAAAAACGTGTTCACTAGAATATCTTTAATGACCTTAAGCAAAGGATTGAATATTTTTTAGGTTTTTACTTATTAATATAATTAATTATGTATTTTAAATTAACAAATAAATATGTATTCCGAGCTCAAAGTTTAAATAAATGTTAAATTAATAGAGGTTGTCGCGTAAAAAAATGCCAATTAATTTTTTTTATTCGCTCAAACATATAAATTTGCCATAAGCATACTCCAAAATGTATGTAATTGATAATTACAATAAATCGAAAACTCAAAAAAAAATTAAAAATGGCAAACGTAAACGAAAACGTAGAGACAGTAAAGAGCTCTAAAGGTTCTAAATTTTTCGCTCCATTAACTATTGCATTCTGTTTTGCAGTTGGTATCATTATTTGGAAATTTGTAATGGGTAACCCAGCTAACTTTGAAAACAATGACCCAGTTAATGGTCACCCACTTCCAGGTAATACTTTAGGTTTAGTTTTCAAGGGAGGTCCTGTAGTATCTGTTTTATTATCTTTATTATTAATGACAGTTGTTTTTGGTATCGAAAGATTTTTCGTTATCTCTAAAGCTGCAGGTAAAGGAAATGTTGATGCTTTCGTTGCTAACGTTAAGACATTAATCTTACAAGGTAAAATTGAAGAAGCTAAAACAGCATGTGATGAACAACAAGGTTCTGTAGCAAACGTAATTAACGCTGCTTTAGTAAAGTATACTGAAGTTAAGAAAGAAGGATTAGATAGTGAAACAGCTGCTGAAATGATTCAAAAAGAAATTGAAGAAGCTACATCATTAGAAATGCCAATGTTACAAAGAAATATGGTTGTTTTATCTACATTAGTTTCTATTGGTACATTAGTTGGTTTATTAGGTACAGTATCGGGGATGATTAAAGCCTTCTCAGGATTAGCAGCAGCAGGTGCTCCTGACCAAGCAGCATTAGCAAACGGTATTTCTGAAGCCTTAATTAATACAGCTACAGGTATTGGTATTTCAACTTTAGCTATTGTTTTCTATAACTTATTCACTACTAAAATTGATAAATTAACTTATTCTATTGATGAGACTAGCTTTACTTTAGCTCAAGCTTACAGAAGATTAGTAAAATAATTTTCTAAAATAGATTTTAGTTATAATGTGCTGCGTGCACACAATTTTAAAGTAAATTAGTATGGCAAAAGCAAAGAAAAAAGGAGGAAAGGGCTCGATTGATATGACGGCAATGTGTGACGTTGCTTTCTTATTACTTTCGTTCTTCGTAATGACTTCAACTGCTAAATTGCCAGAACCTCACCCAGTGGATACTCCTTCATCTACAGTTCAACAAAAATTACCAGAATCTAATTTAGCGATGGTAACTGTAGGAGATGAGAAGGTGTTCTTTACAATTTCTGATAGAGACTTAAGAGGTGCTGTTTTGGATAAAGTAGCTGAAAAATACAGTATAACATTTACTGATGAAGAAAAGAATGCTTTTGATTTAATGGATGGTTTTGGTGTTGACATCAAAAAATTACCAGCTTTATTAAAATTAAAAGGTTCTGAACGAAATAAAGAAGGAGTTCAAGGTGGTATACCTTACTCTGACGGAGATAACCAATTAAAGGAATGGTTACTTGCAGCTCGTTTTGCAGCTCGTGAAGTTAAAAACGAAGAGTTAAAGATCGCTATTAAAGGTGATGCTCAAGAATCTTACCCAATGATGAAAAAGGTTATTGACTTAATGCAAGAACAAAAAATCAATAAGTTTTATTTAGTTACCGGCTTACGCGGTGAGGATTTTTAATTTTTAAAAAAAAAGTAAAAAATGGCAGAATTAAATACTGGCGACTCAGGTGGTAAGAAAGACGGTAAAGTAAGAAGTAAAAAGAACAGTGGTAGTGTTGACTTAACAGCCATGGTAGATTTAGCTTTCTTATTGATCACATTCTTCATGCTTACTACAACTTTATCTAAACCGCAATCTATGAATTTAGCGATGCCTGACAAGGATCCAGATTTAGTAGAGAAAAATAAAACAGAAGTTGCTGATGACAGAACGATGACTGTTTTGTTAGGTAAGGATAATCAAATAATGTGGTATTTTGGGCAGTTACAAACTCCGTTTGTAGCTCCTACAAAGACTACTTATGGTAAAGATGGTATTCGTAAAGTATTATTACAATACATTAAATCTGTACCAGCTCGTTATAACAACGACCCTAAAAAAGGATTAATTGTTATCATTAAAGCATCTGATAATGCTAACTACAAAAATGTAGTTGATATTTTAGATGAAATGGCAATCACTAAAGTACAAACTTACGCGATTGTTGATATTACTCAACCTGAATTAGACTTGTTGACTAACGAAGGATTAAACTAATAAAACAATAGAATCATGGCAAAGCTAGATATATTTAAACAAGAATGGCTTGATATGTTATTCGAAGGGCGTAACAAAAATTACGGTGCTTACGAATTACGTGCTGAAGAGCCTAAAGTTCTTACTAGATCTTTTCTTATTGGTGCTGCTGTTTTTTCTTTTGGTATTGCTTCTCCTTTAATTTTCTCAGGATCTGATAAAGAAGAAGTGATTAAAGAAGTTACTTTGGTAGATATGGCTGATATTGCATTACCAGACATGCCAGAAGTTCCTGAAGTTCCAGAAGAGTTACCACCACCTCCACCTCCACCTCCAATGGACGAGCCAGCTAAATCAGTTAATGATCAGGTGAAATTTACGGAGCCTGAGATTGTTAAAGCTGAACAAGTTAAAGAAGAAATCGCTACTGTTGAAGATTTAAAAACAGCAGATCCTGGGCAAAAAACTCAGGAAGGTGATAAAGAAAAAGGTGAGATTAAAGTAAACGAAAATACGGGTACTGCTGATAAAGGTACAGGTCAAGGTGGCGGAGACGGAGACGGTAAAATATACGTAGCTGTAGAGAAGCAAGCTGGTCCTGCTGGTGGTTTACCAACTTTTTACAAGTCATTTGCTAACAAGTATAACGCACCAGAAGTTGATGAAGGTGTTCGTCAAATTCGTGTAATGTTATCTTTCGTTGTTGAGAAAGACGGTAGTTTTACAGATATCAAAGTATTACGTGACCCAGGTTACGGTGCAGGTAAAGAAGCTATTCGTGTTTTAAAAACAATGCCTAAATGGGCGCCTGCTGAGCAAAATGGACGTAAAGTTCGTTCTCAGTTTACATTACCAATTACTATTCAAGTTCAATAATGAATTTTATAGAAATATTAAAACAGAAATCGCCTTTGCAGCGATTTCTGTTTATTTTAAACCTTATCTTACTTTTTATGTATATTGTAATGGCTATTACACTTTTCGTTTGGAAAAGTATGCCAGTTGAAATTCCGTATCCTAATCGTGTGATTTTAGGAGGAATTTTAATTATTTATGCTCTATTCAGATTTTATAGATTGCGTTTAAATTTTAAAGAAATTGAAGAATAAAAAAAGAGAAATACAATTCGTATTTCTCTTTTTTTGTTATATATATGTTAATGGTTCTGTTTTTTATTTTTTATTTGTTAATTATGTAAGTGTATTTTTATATTAATTTCATTAAAAGTGATAAATAAATCAATATCTGTAAAAGTGTTTTTATTTCGTTTAGTTTTCTATTTGCAATCAATTTAAACTTATATATTATGAACAAATCAAAATCAATTGTATCAACTTTGTTGTTATTTGTATCGTTATTTTTGTTTTCATGTAAAGATACGACAAGTACTTCGACTAATTCTATTGTTGTTCCCAAGCAGGAAACTGATGATACTACCGTTTATAGCGAGGTCGATAAAATAGCTTCGCCTGCTTTAGGCTTGTCTGCATTTTATTCAAACATTAGTTTGAACTTTGTTTATCCTGAAGATTTTGATCATAAACTTAAGGATGACCTTCGTGTTTATATTTCGTTTATTGTAGAAAAAGATGGAAGTTTTTCTGATGTAAAATTACTTCGTGATCCCGGTTATGGATTAGGTCAAGAAGCTTTACGTGTTTTAAATGAATCTGAAAATTGGATACCTGCTACTAAAAATGTTGTTGTAGTTCGTTCACAATATACTTTACCTATTACAATTAAGCCATCTTAATCCTGTCTTTGTTAGATATTCGTTAATAAATTTAAAATCAAAAATTAATTGCGTACTTTTAGTTTACTATTAACATACAATTATTATGAAAAAATATACTAAACTTTTATTATTTGCATTCACATCAATTTCTTTGGTTGCTTGTAAGCAAGATCCAAATAAAAATCAACCTGGTAATCCTGCGAGTTTTGATGAAACACCTGTTCAAGGTACAGCTATAGTTTTGGTTGATGAAACTATTTTTCCTGTGATTGAGGATGCAGAAGCCGTTTTCGAAAATATTTATGATAAGGCAGATTTAAATCTGATTCCTAAAGCTCAAAATGAAATTTATGTTGATTTATTAAAAGATGAAGGTCGTATTGCAATTTTAGCTCGTGATTTAGAACCTAAAGAAATCGAATATTTTAATCAAATTCCTGTTTATCCTGTTCGTACACATATTGCAACCGATGCTATTGCTTTTATCACTGCTAAAACTGCTAAGGATAGTATCATACAATATGCAGAAATCGAAAAGATTTTAAAAGGTGAAAAATCGGATAAAAAATTATATTTTGATAATTCCAATTCGAGCACTGTACATACTTTATTGAAACATTTTAATATTGATAAAATACCAGCAGAAAATGTTTTTGCCGCAAAATCAAATAGTGAAGTAATACAAAATAGTACCAAAGATATTAATGCAATTGGTATTGTTGGCGTAAATTGGTTAACACAACCTGGTAAACTGCAACCTCAGGTAGACCAAATTAAAGTTTTAGGTATTGTAAAAGATAGTAAAATAGTAAAGCCTAACCAAACCGAATTAATGGATAAGTCCTATCCGTTTACCCGCGATATTTATCTAATTAATATTCAGGGTAAAACTGGATTAGGAATGGGATTCGCTTCATACTTAGCAGGTGATGACGGGCAACGTATTATCTTAAAAGCCGGATTATTACCAACAAGAATGCCAACACGTGAAATAAATATTGTAAAATAATATAAAGCCTCAAACTAAAATAGTATGAGGCTTTTGTTTTTTTTAATTTAAAATTTTATAAATACTTCAATAGAAATATATTGACTATCTTTGCACCCTATTTTAAAAAGATGATGACCGAAGAAATACAATTAGCAGTGAACCAAGGGGTGATGTTGCCTTTGATGGAAGAATTTTATACCATTCAAGGAGAAGGATCTTATACCGGTACAGCCGCTTATTTTATTAGAGTGGGTGGTTGTGATGTAGGTTGCCACTGGTGTGATGTTAAAGAAAGTTGGGATGCTAACTTACATCCGCCAACACATAAAGATCAAATTGTTGAAAACGCAAAAAAATATGCTAAAACAGTTGTAGTTACTGGTGGTGAACCATTAACTTGGAATATGGATCCGTTAACTTTAGCTTTAAAATCTGCAGGGTTACGTGTACATATCGAAACTTCTGGTGCTTATCCTGTTACAGGACATTGGGATTGGATTTGTTTATCTCCAAAAAAAACGAAGTTACCTGTTGATGAGATTTATCCGCTTGCTCACGAATTAAAAATTATTATTCATAATAAAAATGATTTTGAATTTGCTGAACAACAAGCTGCTAAAGTTGGTCCAGATTGTGTTTTATTTTTACAACCTGAATGGAGTAAAAAAGAGCTGTATACACAAATGATTATTGACTATGTGATGCAAAATCCAAAATGGAGAATCTCTTTACAGACTCATAAATATTTAAATATTCCATAATTTTTTTTATATTTATCAAAAATAAACTATATCATGAAAAAAATTATATTTACAGCTCTTGTTTTAGGTTTTACGCAATTTGCAACGGCTCAACAAGCTACAGTAGCTGAAGCTAAAGAATTAATCCTTTTAAGTGGAGTTAATTCGCAATACGATGCTGTTTTACAACAAGTTTACTCGATGGTGCCTGAAGCAAAACTTCCTGAATTAAAGAAAGACCTACAGGTTATTTTAGATAAAAATACTGATAAAGTTGCTGGTATATGGGCTAAATACTATACTAAAGCTGAACTTGCGGAATTAAAAAAATTCTATAATTCTCCGATTGGAAAAAAAATGATTGAAAATACTCCGAAGATTACTACTGAGGCAATGGCAGATCAACAAGAAATGGGAATGGAGATGCAACAAGTAATGATGAAATATATGCAATAGTCATAAAAAAAGTCAATCGAATGGACTGCACCCAAAAGTTTGGACAGATTAAAAATTAATAATTATAAAAATGAGTTCGATATTCTATCGGACTCA
>CANRKI010000004.1 GCA_947631175.1 uncultured Flavobacterium sp. | reverse complement strand
TTTTGCTGATGAACCATCGGGGAATTTAGATACGCACTCTGCAGAGAATTTACATCAATTATTTTTTGAGTTGCGTGATGAGATGGGACAAACTTTTGTAATTGTTACTCACAATGAGGAATTGGCTAATATGGCGGATAGAAAGTTGGTGATGATTGATGGTAATATTAGACATGAGGTTTTAAAGCCTGAGGTTTTGGAATAGACTTTTGCAATAGGGATGGTAGCGTTTGTTTGAGCACATTGTGAAGCGTAGCGGAGCAATTGCGAGTGCGTACAGCCCGGCCCGTAGGGATTGCCCTATTTAATATAAATATATGGATTACCCAAATGGTTTTGTACTGTTTGGGTATATTTTTGTTTTGTTGGGGTATATTTTTGTTTTGTTGGGGTATATTTTTGTTTTGTTGGGTAATGGATATAAAAAAACCACTCATAAAATGAGTGGTTTTAAAATTTATAAGAGCAAGGAATTAGTTGTTTCCTTTTTCCATTTTAGCTTTTAATTCAGCTAAAGCATCAATATCACCTAAAGTTGTTTTTTCTGCAGCAGCAACAGTGTTGTTGTTAGAAACTTTTTCTTCTTGAGATTTAACGTTTTTCTCTTCTTCTTCACGGAAGATAGCTGTGTGAGAAGCAACTACTCTTTTGAATTCTTTGTTGAATTCAATTACTTTGAAGTCAGCAGCATCACCTTTTTTCAATTTCTTACCGTCTTCTTTTTCTAAGTGACGTGTAGGAATGAAAGCAACGATATCATCACCAAACTCAACAGTAGCACCTTTTTCAACTACTTCAGAGATAGTTCCGTTGTGGATAGTTCCAACAGCGAAAGCATCTTCATACTGATCCCATGGATTAGGAGTTGTTTGTTTATGACCTAAAGATAATTTACGACCTTCAACGTCTAATTCTAAAACAACAACGTCTAATTTATCACCTACAGAAACGAATTCAGATGGGTGTTTGATTTTTTTAGTCCAAGATAAATCAGAGATGTATACTAAACCGTCGATACCTTCTTCTAATTCAACAAAGATACCAAAGTTAGTAAAGTTACGAACTGTACCAGTGTGTTTAGAACCTACTGGGTATTTAGCAGCGATGTTAGTCCAAGGATCTTGAGTTAATTGTTTGATACCTAAAGACATTTTACGCTCATCGCGGTCTAATGTTAAAATAACAGCTTCAACTTCATCACCAACTTTTACGAAATCTTGAGCAGAACGTAAGTGAGTTGACCATGACATTTCAGAAACGTGGATTAACCCTTCAACACCTTCAGCAACTTCGATGAAAGCACCGTAATCAGCTAAAACAACAACTTTTCCTTTTACTTTATCACCAACTTTTAAGTTAGCATCTAAAGCATCCCATGGGTGAGCGTTTAATTGTTTTAAACCTAATTGGATACGTGTTTTCTCATCATCAAAGTCTAAGATAACAACGTTTAATTTTTGGTCTAATTCTAAAACTTCAGATGGGTGGTTGATACGAGACCAAGATAAGTCAGTAATGTGGATTAAACCGTCAACACCACCTAAATCGATGAATACACCGTAAGAAGTGATATTTTTAACAATACCTTCTAATACTTGACCTTTTTCTAACTGACCGATAATTTCTTTTTTCTGAACTTCGATATCAGCTTCGATTAATGCTTTATGAGAAACAACTACGTTTTTGAATTCGTGGTTAATTTTAACAACTTTGAATTCCATAGTTTTGTTCACGTATTGATCGTAATCACGGATTGGTTTAACGTCAATTTGAGAACCTGGTAAGAATGCTTCGATTCCGAATACGTCAACGATCATACCACCTTTAGTTCTACATTTTACGAAACCATTAACGATTTCCCCTGAGTCATGAGCAGCGATAACGCGATCCCAAGCTTTGATTGTACGAGCTTTACGGTGAGATAAAACTAATTGACCGTTTTTATCTTCTTTAACGTCGATTAAAACTTCAACTTTATCACCAACTTGTAAGTTCGGGTTGTAACGGAATTCGTTTAAAGAAATAACACCTTCAGATTTAGCGTTGATATCAACGATTGCGTCTCTATCAGTGATTCTTACTACTACACCTTCTACAACTTCTTCATTTTCAGTTGAGATAAAAGTTTTCTCTACTAATTCTTCAAAGTTTTTTAATTGTTGTGCATCTACTGCATCAATTCCTTGTTCGAAGCTATCCCAGTTAAAATCAGCTAAGAACTGCTCTTGTGTTTTGTTAATTTCAGACATGTCTGATATAAAAATTTGTATTCTGTGTTCTTTTTAAGTTTTTTACGGTGCTAAAAACGCAGAAGATGTTTTACATAAATAGTTGAAATCCAATTAAAACTTTACGCACCAAAAGGTTGGCAAAGATACTATTTTTTAATTAGCTTTCAAACTTTTATGCTGTTTTTTTGTTTGGAATAGTTCGATTACATTTTTTTAGACAAATTGTAATTTTAAATCCCTTTTATGCACTAGTTGGGATTAAAAATTTTAAAGTAAGCAAAAGGTAAATTTCGCAAAATAAAATAAACCACAACGGTGACTAACAAGATTTTAGTAAACATTGGATAATACAATAATTTTAAGCGTATTTTTTTATCAAATATAAAATTGTAAAGTGTAACTCCTATTAAAATAAGAATAAAAGGAAAAGTAAGGACTAAAAGTGGATTGTAAGAAAACGCTTGTGATATATTAAAATGAAATAAATGGTGGATTGCACGTTGCGAACCACAACCCGGACAAACAATACCTAATAAACTATAAGAAGGACATTTTGGAAAGGGAATTTGACCTGAACTGGGATTGAATGTATGGTAAATAAAGAAAAAAGCCCCACTTAATAACAAAAGGGAGCTTATCTTTAAAAATATTTTGAGTTTGAAATTCATCAATTAAAATGCTGATAACAGACCAAAAAATATAGCGAATACAAAATATAACACCCACAATATTACTGCTACACCGGCACTCCAAATAGAAAAAGATTTTGCACTTTCGGCTGCCTTATACGCTTCTTCGTGACGGCCTTGAAACCAAAGTGTATTAACTGAACTTGATTTTACAATTGCAACCACACCTAACGGCATACAGCATAAAATTGTAGAAAGAATAGCCCAAACTAAGTAATTATCGGGCGGAACTGAAAATTTATCAAAATTATGATTGTTTTCCATAATTTAATTTAAGTTGGTTAGTATTTGTTACAAATATATTAAAAATCAAATAGAGAATTTAAAATAAAATAAAGAATCCAAATAAAGAAAGCTATTAATCCCGAAAATTTAATATAATTTAAAGCTTCGTCTGATGAGATTCGAGCTTCGTGATGTTTGCCTTGCAACCAAAGATTGTTAACTTTTGTTGCCTTTAATATTGCCAAAACTCCTAAGGGTAAACAACAGAATAATGTTGCTAATACAGCCCAAATTAAATAGTTGTCGGGCGCTACATATTCTGGATCGTTGGAGTCATTTTGGTTGTGGTTCGTATTCATTATTGTTTTTTGTTTATTAATGTTGATTAAAATAAAAATAGAAAAACTACAATAATAACACAAACTTACCGTGTGTTTTTTACATATTTTACAAAAAAAAGGGATTAAAACAAATGTTTTTAATCCCTTTTATATAATTAATGCCCTATTTGATCAAACTGATCTGAATTAGGTTTGTGTTCATGTTTAAAAAATATAGCGAATAAAATAGCTACCACTAATGCATAGGCTGCAAAGGTTAACCAAATATTTGTCCAATCTTTTACAAAAAGTTGATCGGAGAAATTTCCAATCGCATCTACAGTTATTTTTTGACTTTCGATAAAATTCAGCATTTTTTCGTTCGCTGCTTCTGTGTCTAAATACTGAGCCAGTTCGGTTGTGTTTGTAAACGATTTAGTGAAGTATTTATCAATTAACCATCCTGAAGTTAAACTTCCAAAAACAGCACCAAAACCATTTGTCATCATCATAAAAAGCCCTTGAGCTGATGATCTGATTTTAGAGTTAGTAGAAGTTTCCACAAATAAAGAACCCGAGATATTAAAAAAGTCAAAAGCCATACCGTATACGATACACGAAACAATAATCATCCAAAGTCCAGTTGTTGGATTTCCGTATCCTAATAAAGCAAAACGTAAAACCCATGCTAACATCGAGATTAACATTACATTTTTGATTCCGTATTTTTTTAGGAAGAATGGAATTGCTAAAATGAATAATGTTTCTGAAACTTGTGAGATAGACATGATAATTGTAGAATACTCTACCACAAAAGAATCGGCGTATTTTGGAAAATGCTTAAACTCATCTAAATAAACATCACCATAAGCATTTGTTAATTGTAATGCACCTCCCAAAAACATTGAGAAAATAAAGAACAAAGCCATTTTATAACTACCAAAAAGTTTAAATGCCTCTAATCCAAACTGTTCCGATAAAGACGCACTTTTGTTAATTAAATGCTGTGGTTTGCATTTAGGCATTGCAAAAATAGAAAAGACAGCTAAAATTACAGCAGCAATACCTGCGATGTAAAATTGATTTTCTGACGCTTTGCTTCCTGTTAAATTTGTAATCCACATTGCGGCAATAAAACCTACCGTTCCCCATACACGAATTGGGGGAAAATCTTTAATAACATCAAAGTTTGCGTTTTTAAGTGCTGTATATGAAATTGAATTGTTTAAAGCAATTGATGGCATATAAAAACACATAGCCAAAAACATTACCCAAAAAAACATACCAGGACTAGTTACCATAGGTAAACAAAATAATGTTATAGCATAAAGTATGTGTAAAGTACTGAAAAGTTTTTCGGCATTCACCCACCTATCTGCAACAATACCTGTTAAAGTAGGCATAAATAAAGAAGCAAAACCCATGGTTGCGAAAATTGCACCAAATTCTGCACCGCTCCATTGCTTTGTACCAAACCAATAGTTTGCGATTGTTATTAACCATGCTCCCCAGACAAAAAACTGAAGGAAATTCATTATTATGAGACCATTTTTAATGCTCATGTCTTGATTTAGTTTAGGATTATTTAAAAAAAAACAAACCAAGAAGATAACAAATTGAGTTGCATCTTCTTGGTTTGGTATATGTATTTATTTCATGATGCTATGGATAAGCTCCATAACTTTATCAAATTGTTCTTCTTTAGTTAAATTTGAGTTATCAATTTCGATAGCTCCTTCGGCTTTTACAAGAGGTGAATCTTGGCGAGTCGAATCGATTAAATCGCGTTCTTGCACATTCTTTAAAACGGCGTCAAAAGCAACAATATCACCTTTAGCTACCAATTCATCAAAACGGCGTTTGGCACGTGTTTCTGCATTAGCAGTCATAAATAATTTTAGATCAGCATCCGGAAAAACTACTGTCCCTATATCACGACCGTCCATAACAATTCCTTTATCTTTTCCCATTTGTTGTTGTTGCTCGACCAATTTAGATCGAACTTCAGAAATGGCTGCTATTTTACTTACGTGCTGAGAAACTTCTAATGTTCGGATTTCATTCTCGACATTTACATTGTTTAAATACATTTCTGCAAATCCCAATTCAGGATTAAAAACAAATTTCAAATTAATTTGAGGTAAATGGTCAATTAAATTTTGTGTAAGTAACGTATCATTACTTACAAAATTATTTTGCATGGCATAAAATGTCACGGCACGGTACATTGCTCCCGTGTCAACGTACACATAGCCTAGTTGCTTTGCAATTTGTTTCGCTAATGTGCTTTTTCCTGTTGAGGAAAATCCATCTAAAGCAATTGTAATTTTTTTCAATTTATTATTTTTTATTGTAAGTTTAAAGTGAGCCCAAATAAATTTGTGTTAGCGCCTACTGTAAATCTAGAATATGAATAGTCGAATTTTAATTTATTGATTCGTAAACCAAATCCTGCGGAAATACCCGAAAAATTTCGTTGGTCAACGATTCGTAATTCCTCACCACGCCTAAAGTTATAACTTAACCTAACATTAAATCCTTTGGTAGGAAAAAGTTCGGCACCAAGAGTTACGTGTCGCATTGCTTCGGACAGAAAAGTAACTTTTTCTTTTTTTGCTTCTCCCTCTATTTGTGCTTCAGATCGATTGGGATTTTCATAAGCTAATTTCCAATTATGCAAATTATCTAATGTAATATGCCAACGAATAGGAACGTGTTCAAGCTCTTGCGAAATTCCAAAAATAACATCTAGTGGCAAATTTTCACGTAATCC
This sequence comes from uncultured Flavobacterium sp., assembly GCA_947631175.1. GTDB lineage: Bacteria > Bacteroidota > Bacteroidia > Flavobacteriales > Flavobacteriaceae > Flavobacterium. The sequence continues at coordinate 44,527 of CANRKI010000004.1, read as the reverse complement.
AGCGTAAGTTGTAATTTGTGTTCCTAGATTTCGAATTACAAAAGCTATATTAATATCGTTTTTATCATCAATATAAATTGCTCCAATGTCTGTTGCAACACCAAAGGAATGATACGATTCTAAAGTTGATGAAATGAATTTTAAATTAGCTCCTAAAAAAACATTGGTCCACGGAATGTTGTACGCATATCCTAAGGATAATGCCATTTCTGACCCTGTGAAATTAGCTGTTTTATTTCCTAGTTCATCATAACCTTCAAAATCACCATAATTAATATAGTTCACACCGGCATGTAATGTTTGCACGCGCTTGTCCCAAGTGTATGCATAAGCGGCTGTTCCGTATGTAACTTCACCGTAATAATTCCCGTAATTTACGGATAAATGGTTGTCCATTTCCTCGTTAATTGTTGCGGGATTATATAAGGCTTGATTTACATCTTGATCCCAAATAGTCACAACTTTACCTCCTAAAGCGGCTTGCCTAGGAGAGGTCATTAGGTTTAAAAACTGATAAGTATGTTTCCCTCCTATTTGCCCAAATAAATTTGGATAAATAAGTACTAGCAAAAATATACTTATATATTTTTTCACCATAGTAGTTAGTTTAGTTAATAGCGTCTGCGAAGATAAAAATTTTAATCTTGCCAATTTATAAAAAAAAAAGAAGTTTCAAATATTTTTCGAAACTTCTTTTAAAATGTTAATTCATTCTATTTTTATATGAATTTTTTAGGATTTGAAACCATTTCATCTGTAATTGCTATTGCTAAAACTTCTTTCATTTTAGTTACATAATGAAAGGTTAATCCTTCCAGATATTCTGCTTTAATCTCGTCAATATCTTTTTTATTATCAGCACATAAAATAATCTCTTTTATTCCCGAACGTTTAGCTGCTAATATTTTTTCTTTAATACCGCCAACTGGTAATACTTTACCACGTAACGTAATTTCGCCTGTCATGGCTAAATTTGTTTTAACTCTTTTTTGTGTAAGAGTTGATACTAAAGAAGTAAGCATTGTTACACCAGCACTTGGTCCGTCTTTTGGCGTTGCGCCTTCTGGTACGTGAATGTGAATGTTGAATTTTTCGAAAACTTCATGATTTATACCAAAATCCTCCGCATTTGCTTTTATGTATTCTAAAGCAATGGTTGCAGATTCCTTCATTACAGTTCCTAAATTTCCTGTAATTGAAAGTACACCTTTACCTTTTGATGCAATAGATTCTATAAACAAAATATCACCACCAACACTAGTCCAAGCTAATCCGGTAACAACACCAGCTACATCATTATTTTCGTATAAATCTTGTTCTAATTTTGGAGTTCCTAAAATTTTAATCACATCATCTGCTGTTAAAATTCTATTGTATTCTTCTTTTAAAACAATTGATTTAGCAACGTTTCTAACTACACTTGCAATTTTTTTATCTAAACCACGAACCCCAGATTCACGAGTGTATCCTGTTACAATTTTTTCTAGTTCAGGTTTTTCGATTCGTAGCTGCGATTTCGTTACGCCGTGTTCTTTTAATTGTTTTGGTAATAAATGTTGTGCGGCAATTTCAACTTTTTCTTCAATTGTATATCCACTCATATTAATTACTTCCATACGATCACGAAGTGCAGGTTGTATTGTGCTCATGTCGTTTGATGTGGCAATGAACATTACTTTCGATAAATCGTATCCCATTTCTAGGAAGTTATCATAGAAATCAGAATTTTGCTCCGGATCGAGTACCTCTAATAAAGCTGATGATGGATCTCCGTTGTGCGAATGCGATAGTTTGTCAATTTCGTCTAAAACAATTACAGGGTTTGATGTTCCTGCTTTTTTAATAGATTGTAAAATACGACCTGGCATAGCACCAATGTATGTTTTACGGTGTCCTCTAATTTCAGATTCGTCGCGTAAACCACCTAATGAAATACGTACGTATTCACGACCTAAAGCCTCGGCAATAGATTTCCCGATTGATGTTTTCCCTACACCAGGAGGACCGTACAGACATAAAATTGGTGATTTCATATCTTTACGTAATTTTAAAACCGCTAAATGTTCAATAATACGCTTTTTAACATCTTCTAATCCAAAATGTTCGCGGTCTAAAACTTTTTGTGCTTTATTTAAATCGAATTTATCTTTTGATAATTTATTCCAAGGTAAATCGATATATAATTCTAAATAATTACGTTGTACGCTAAAATCCGGAGATTGCGGATTCATACGTTGTAATTTCGATATTTCTTTATCAAAATGCTTAGCAACTTTTTCGCTCCATTTTTTTGTAAGCGCTTTTGCTTTCATCTGCTCAATCTCTTGATCATGAGATACACCACCAAGTTCTTCTTGAATGGTTTTCATTTGCTGATGCAAGTAATATTCTTTTTGTTGCTGATCTAATTCAGTACGAACACGAGACTGAATTTCGTTTTTTAAATTTAGCTTTTGCATCTCTACGTTCATAAAACGTAGTAAATCCATGGCTTTGTTTTGTAAATTATTATTTTCTAATAAGGATTGTTTGTTTTTAACATCAATAGCAATATTAGATGAAACGAAATTGATTAAAAAAGGGTTACTTTCGATGTTAATCACAGCCGATGAAAGTTCGGACGGAATGTTAACGTTTTCGTTGATGTAATTTACTGCTCTATCTTTAATTAAGTCAACCGTACTTAAAAATACCGCATCATCAGTTGCAGGTCTTTCTTCAATTAAATCAATTACATTGGCTTTAAGATAAGGTTCTTCTTGTGTAAGTTCTGAAATCTCAAAGCGTTTTTTTCCTTGTAAAATTACAGTGATGTTTCCGTCTGGCATACGTAAAACACGTAAAATACGAGCTACTGTACCAACTTTATAGATATCGTTAATTCCAGGATTTTCAACTGTTTCATCAATTTGGGCAACTACTCCAATAATTTTATCTTGTAAATTTGCCTCATTAATTAACGCGATTGATTTATCTCGACCCGCTGTAATAGGAATTACAACACCTGGAAATAAAACCATATTTCGAAGTGGAAGAATTGGTAATTCGGCAGGAATAACTTCTTGATTCATCTCTTCTTCATCTTCTGGAGATAATAATGGAATTAAATCAGAATCTGTATCGAAATCTTGAAGTGACATACTGTCAATTGTAACAATTTTATTTTTAGACATATTTATTTTTTAAGACTTTTTGTCACTACACTAATTTAAGTACAGCAACCGTTTTTTTTATAACTTTTTGATTAACAATAAAATAAACTTAATTAAAGAATAATTTATTGCTGTGGTTCTATTTGTATGTCAATCTTTATGCCATAAAAAAAACACTCTTAAAACGATATATACATTTTAAGAGTGCTTTTTTATTCTATAATTTGATAAGTATTTATGATAAAGGATGTAGTGTCGTTTTGTATCACTTTAACAGGACCTATTCCTGGTTGATACCACACCTCTAGTTTAAAAAACTGCGGGATGTATTGGGATTGAAAAGTGTAGGTGTTTTCAATTTTTGTAAGATTTTGAAATACACGTCCTCCTACCGCTTCCATTACATCTTTTTGGGTAATCGTGCTGATATAATCAACCTGTACCGTTTCGTTGTTTAAATCCTCAGTGTAATTAAACTGAATTGTTCCTTCAAAAATAGAATCTAATTGTTGGTTTGTTTTTACAATTGGAAGATTCACTTCAGAAAATTGTTTAACGGTTGTATTTTGTATCTGAGTGTGCGCCGGAATTTTTACCTTAACAACACTATCCGACATAAATAAAAGCGTAGTTACCGTATCAGAGTGAAAGATATTAGGTAAAAATAACTTTTTAAAATTTTTTGTCCTAAATACCGAATCTTGACTGTAAACATACGAAGTGTCTATTCGTATTGAATCGTAAATTGTATCTTTAGCATAAATCCATTGATTGCCTGTGTGAATAGGCCATAAACTTAAAACTTGTTCATCCTCTGGATTATCTAAATTAAAATCATCTGATTCGGAACACGAAAATAAGCCCATCAAAGCTAAAAATAATACAATATAAAAATAGTTACACTTCATATTTTTTAAATTAATTTACAATGTAATCTTGTAAAACTTTTGTTTGAGAAAAATCGTTCCCATTAGTAATTAATTGTCTTGCAACACCTACTTCTTTAGCAAACCAAGTCGAAATTGTGTATAAATACGTATTGTCAGAGGCGTCAAAATATTTAGCCTCAATATTTACTACTTTTTCGTAACGTACGCCGTTAATAGTCATAGCAACATCTTTAGCAATTACTTTATTTTCAATGCGGGTTCTTTGCGGAACATCATTTAAATTAAGTTCTGTATATGAGATGTGGTTATTAACTTCTTGATTCCACGTTTCTCCAGTCAATAAATTTTCTTTCAAAACAAGTACTTCGTATGGAGTTTGCGTTGTGTTCTCCCCTACTACGTTTTCAAATCTTAAATAATAATCATTTTCGACTTTACGTAAAAAAGAGTCTGCTGTTGTATTTTTTGGCAAAAATAAACTTCCATCAAAAATATACCACGCGCCTGCCTCAATATTAGCACTTCCTGAAATTTTATACGGAGCAGTCTCTAACACTCCGTTTGTTTTATAATGCCACTCGTTGTTTAACTCTCTAGGCAGATAATCTGTACTTGATGGATTTAAAACTGGATTATGAATTCCAGAAATGTACGGATCTACAGGTTCAGTCTCACATGATGTTGTAAAGGCAAATAATGCACAAATCGCTGCTATAAAATAATTCTTGTTCATAAAACTAGGTTGGGTTAATTGGGGCCTAATTTAATAAAAATTTAAGAAATTACTACTTCTTATTCACTTTTTGCAGCAAATAAATTCCTAGCACAAAAAACACAACTAAAAAAACAATCGCATTTCGCATACTTCCTGTTATTTGGTCAATGGCACCATAAATTAGCATTCCAATTACAATTCCAATCTTTTCGGCAACATCATAAAAGCTAAAAAAAGAAGTTGTGTCAGTCGTTTCTGGTAATAATTTAGAATATGTAGATCTGGATAAAGATTGAATTCCGCCCATAACCAATCCAACAAAGGCTGCTGTTATATAAAAGTGAACTGGTTCTGTAACCAAATAAGCAATTAAACAGATTAAAACCCAAATTGTATTGATACCAATAAGCGCCTTTATATTTCCTATTTTGTTTGATAGTTTTGAGGTTAAAATCGCACCTAAAACAGCAACCAATTGTATCAATAAAATACTGATGATTAATCCAAATGTTTTTTGGCTGTCATCGGCCCAATTAATTTCTTCCTCACCAAAATAAGTAGCCACAAGCATTACTGTTTGCACCGCCATACTGTATACAAAAAATGCCGCTAAGTATTTTTTTAAAGTAGGATTTTGCTTTAAAATTTGCCAAACCTTTTTCAATTCAATAACCCCCGAAAAAACAACATTTTTAGTTATTTTTCCTTTTGATTGATAAAGAGGTAAATGTTTGAAAGAGTACTGAGCAAAAACTATCCACCAAACTCCAACGGTTAAAAAGGAAATTCGCATAGCTTTTTCGGCTGCAAGCGCTTCGGTAGGCTCAACAATATTAAACCACGATGGGTTTAAAACCATCAATAAGTTTACAATCATTAAAATAACACTACCTATATAGCCTAAAGAATAACCTTTAGCACTTAATTTATCTTGTTGTTCTGGATAAGCAATATCGGGCAAATACGAATTGTAAAACACCAAACTTCCCCAAAACCCAATTAAACCTCCAAAGTAAAAAAACATACTGATGTACACATGATCAAGGCTAAACCAATACAAACCTATTGTACATAAGGCACCAAACCAACAAAAAAACTGCATAAAGCGTTTTTTCTTTCCTGTAAAATCGGCAATACCAGAAAGTACAGGTGATAAAATAGCAATGGTTAAAAATGCAAAAGCAGTAATAAAAGATATTAATGCGGTTGATTTAAAACTAATACCAAAAAAATTGATTTGTTTTACTGTGTAATTTGCAAATAGCATGGCATAAAATAGCGGAAATATTGCCGAAGAAATAACCAAACTATATACCGAGTTAGCCCAATCGTAAAATGCCCAAGCATTTAAAAGTTTTTTTGATCCTTTTTCGAGTTTTTGCATAGAGATGAAATTAAAAAAAGCTGTCTAACTTATTTTAGACAGCTTAAAAGTAAAAAAATTATAGTATTTTATTAAAATTTAACTCCAAATTTTGCAGCCTCAGCTTTTGCTTTAGGAATTAACGATTTGATATTCGAAATTCGAGTGGCATTACTTGGGTGAGTACTTAAAAATTCAGGTTGCGATGCACCGCCCTGAGCAGCCATTCTTTCCCAAAACGGAACGGCTTCGTCAGGATTAAATCCTGCAATTGCCATTAAAATTAAACCTATATCATCAGCTTCAGACTCGTGTTTTCTACTAAAAGGCATCATTCCTCCTAATTGAGTTGCTGCTCCATAAGCTGTCATTGCTAATTGTTGGGTAACAGCACTTTTGTTTCCAACAGCAACTTGAGTTCCTGTAGCTCCTAATTGCTGTAAAACCCCAGCCGACATACGTTGTTGTCCGTGATTAGCTAATGCGTGAGCCACTTCGTGTCCCATAATAGTAGCGATACCAGCATCTGTTTTTGCTACAGGTAAAATTCCTGTATAAAATACAATTTTACCTCCTGGCATACACCAAGCATTTAATTCTTTCGAATCTACTAATTTATATTCCCATTGATAATCTTTTAAATAATCCGAATATCCATTAGCATTTAACCATTTCTCGGCAGCTACTCTAATTTTATTTCCAATACTTTCAATGCGTTTAGCATCTGTAGTTCCTGTCACTATCTTATTCTCTGATAAAAATTGAGAATATTGCTGAAAAGAAGACGGAAAAATTTCACTATCCGATACTAAAGCCATTGTTGATTTTCCCGTAAAGGGATTTGTTGCACAAGCCATTACCATAGCCGATGCCGCACAAACTATAAAGGTTGACTTTAAATTCATAAGACTTATTATTTGGTTTCGAAATTACTAAATTTATTTTTAAATATTTATCAACGTTTTTTTTATAAGTTTTAATATCTAATTATAAATAAATTTTAATTATAAGCACTAAATTGCATGGAATAAATTATTTTTTATGACTGATCTTGAAAAACTAAAACAACCCTCATTAAAAATACCAAAAGCCATTGCTGTAACTGCTAAATTTTTAGAAAAAACAGCGCCAGGATTATTAGTTAAATTTATTTCAAAAATTTTTGTGACTCCCATCCACTATCCTACGCCACAGCGCGAAATGGAGATGGTACAAAAGGCAACACAAGAACTATGCTACGTTTCAAAAATCGAAAAAAAAATAAATATTTATCAATATAAAACAGATGAAACTAAAAAAAGAATCCTTTTAGTTCATGGTTGGTCGGGTCGCGGAACACAACTTTACAGTATTGCTAAAGAATTATCGAAGTTAAATTATGGTATTATAAGTTTTGATGGCCCCGCACACGGAAAATCGGAGGGCAAACAAAGTACCATGCGCGATTTTATTGATTGTATTCACGAAATAAACGCACAATATGGCCCGTTTGAATATATTATAGGTCACTCATTAGGCGCAATGGCTACAGCAAATGCTATTAGCCAAGGTGTAAAAACAAATAAAGCAGTTTTAATTGCTGGCGGTGATTTAGTTAGTGATGTCGTTGCTGATTTTACAGATAGATTGGAATTAAACCGTAAGTTTGCTGCAAAGCTTCAGAAAAAATTTGAAAAACAGTACGATTTAAAAATGAATGATTTCTCTGTTTCCAATGTTGCTTCAAAAATTAATATTCCTTGTTTGGTTATTCATGATACGGACGACACTGACGTGCCAGTAAAATGTGCTGAAAATATTGCTGAAAAAATAAAAAACAGTGATTTTGTTATTACTTCTGGTTTAGGACATCGCAAAATTTTGGGTGATAAAAATGTAATTGAACACATTGTAAACTTTGTAAACAAATAATTATGAAATGGTACCACTTGCTATTAGTTTGCTGTTTATTTATTAATTGCAAAACATCGACCAAGGAAACCGAATATAAAATATTAGATAATAAAACAGAACCGCTAACTGCGGAGGGATTAACCGATTTTGAACATTACGTAATTCGAGAGCAAGGCACAGAACGGGCTTTTACTGGCGCGTATTGGAATCATTTTGAAAAAGGTGTTTATGTTTGTAAAGTTTGTAATCAGGTTTTATTTACATCTGATGCCAAGTTTGATTCGGATTGTGGCTGGCCAAGTTTTGATCAGGCAATAAAAGGAACAGTTGTTTATACCAAAGATAGTTCGTTAAACATGGATAGAATTGAGGTTTCTTGCTCTAAATGCAAAGGTCATTTAGGTCATGTTTTTGATGATGGTCCAACACAAACCACAGGAAAACGCTATTGTACAAATTCGGTTTCTATTAAATTTATACCAGAAGATGAAATACAAAATTGAAAAAACAGAGGAAGAATGGTTTGAGGCTTTAGGTCCAGATCGTTACAGAATTTTACGAGAACAAGGAACAGAATATCCACACACGGGAACTTATAATTTACATTTTGAAAAAGGAACGTATTGTTGCGCCGGATGTGGTGAGGCTTTATTTGAATCGGATTCAAAATTTGATTCGCACTGTGGTTGGCCAAGTTTTGACGATTCGATTGCGGGTAAAGTGGCTTACCGAAAAGATGAAAGCCACGGAATGATACGAGTGGAAATTGTTTGTGCGAGTTGTGGTGGGCATTTAGGTCATGTTTTTGATGATGGACCTAGAGAAACTACAGGAAAGAGATATTGTGTAAATTCGCTTTCGATTGATTTTAAATAAAAAACTCATAGTTTAAAACTATGAGTTTTTTTTATAAAAAGTATGAATGTAATGATCAAATATCAATGCCCTTATATTTGACCTCCCTTAATTTGGCGCAAACTTATTATTATTTTGATTAAATAAAAAATTATTTTGAATTAGTTTTTCGGTGAGTAAAAGATTTAACATTTAGCCCTGGGTGTAGCGGCATCCTTTTGTGAGGAAACGAACAAAAGATATAGCGAAACACAGGAAAATGGTTTTATTTTTAGCCTACTGATTTTGCTTCTAAAAAAAAAGACCTTTAAAAACTAAAGGTCTTTTGGAAATTATTTTTTGTTTGCTTCTCTCTCAATTTGCTTAACTTCTTTAAGCTTATTGATCATTTTAGCGATTACTTCTGGATTTTCCTCGGCAATTGGGATGATTACTTTTGTGAAGTCCCAAGCGATTGCAAGGTTTAATTTGCCGTCTGTAGTTGGCATGAAAACCATTTCTAGGTATTCGATTTTAGATTTTAATTTTTCTGTTGGAACTGTAATATCTAATACATTTAATGTTTCGTTGTACGAGTAAGCACCCCAACTTTGTATGTCTTTATTTAAGATGATTCTCCACTCTTTAGCTTGAGGAACGATGAACATTGAGTATGTTCCGGCTGCTATTGATTCGCTACCGAATTTTACGTTTTGGCCAAATGTAATTTTAGTAGATGAGTTTGCACCTGCTCTCCAAACATCGCCAAAAGGTACTAAATCTCCGAAAACTTTACGTCCATTAACAGCGGGTCTACTATAGTCTACAGATACGTTTGAGATTGAGAATTGGTGTTCTACTTTTTGTCTTGGACTTACTGCAGGTACTGAATAATTTTGTGCAAAGGCAGAGCTACAAATGGTAGCTACGAATAGTGTGAAGATAAGTTTTTTCATGTACATAAATTTGTTATTAAAAGTAGTACAAACTTTTACAAATAAAAAATCCTAACTAGATTTTTTTTCTAGTTAGGATTTTTTATTATGATTTATGACAGTGGCTTACTCAGCGCTTTCTTGCATTGTGTGGTACACGTTCATTACGTCGTCATCTTCTTCAATTTTCTCTAAAAGTTTTTCAACATCAGCAATTTGTTCTGCTGTTAATTCTTTAGTTACTTGAGGGATTCTTTCGAAACCAGAAGAAAGGATTTCTATTCCGCGACCTTCAAGTTCTTTTTGGATGGCTCCAAAACTTTCGAAAGGTGCATACATAAGGATTCCGTCTTCATCGGCAAAAATTTCTTCAACTCCAAAGTCAATCATTTCTAATTCAAGCTCTTCAACATCTTGTCCTTCTGCAGGAATACGGAAGTTACAAGTGTGGTCGAACATAAACTCAACCGAACCTTGAGTTCCCATTGTTCCGTTGCATTTGTTAAAATAACTACGAATGTTTGCTACTGTACGGTTGTTGTTGTCTGTAGCACATTCAATTAAAATAGCGATTCCGTGTGGTGCATATCCTTCAAACAAAACTTCTTTATAGTTTGCCGTGTCCTTGTCGGTTGCTTTTTTAATTGCTCTTTCAACGTTTTCTTTAGGCATGTTTGCTGCTTTAGCATTTTGTATTACAGCTCTTAAACGTGCATTAGATTCTGGATGTGGCCCTCCTTCTTTAACTGCAATTACAATGTCTTTACCAATACGAGTAAACGTTTTAGCCATTGCTGCCCAACGTTTCATTTTTCTAGCTTTTCTAAATTCGAACGCTCTTCCCATGGAATATATATGTTTTTTTTAGTCTAAAAATTTTAGGATACAAAAGTAAAATATCTTTGGTATTTATTCCAAAAAAAAATAGAGTTTCTGATCTTGAAACCCTATTTTTTTTATTATTTTTTGTAGAAAGGTGTTTTTACAATTTTAGCTGCTACGTCGTTTTTACGAATTCTGATAAAAATTTCAGTGTCTGCTTTAGCGTTTTCGATTGTTACGTATCCTAATCCAATTCCTTTGTTTAGTGATGGAGATTGTGTTCCTGAGGTAACTTTACCGATTACATTTCCGTTAGCGTCTACAATTTCGTAGTCGTGACGTGGAATTCCTCTTTCAATTAATTCAAAACCAATTAATTTACGAGTTGGTCCTTGTTCTTTTTCTTTTTTAAGATTTTCAGAATTTGTAAATTCTTTATCAAATTTAGTAATCCAACCTAAACCAGCTTCAAAAGGTGATGTTGTATCGTCAATATCGTTTCCGTATAAACAGAATCCCATTTCTAAACGTAATGTATCACGAGCTGCTAAACCAATTGGTTTGATATCAAAGCTTGCTCCAGCTTCAAAAACTTTAGTCCAAACTTGCTCGGCAACTTCATTTTTAAAATAAATTTCGAACCCGCCAGAACCTGTATATCCAGTCGCAGAAATAATAACATCGTTTACTCCAGCAAACGTTGCCACTTGAAACGAATAGTAAGGCATTTCTGTCAAGTTAATCTCTGTTAAGCTTTGCATCGCCTCTGCCGCTTTAGGCCCTTGAATAGCTAAAAGTGAATATTCGTCAGATTTATTTGTCATCTCAACTCCTAAATCATTAAATTGAGAGATCCAATTCCAATCTTTTTCAATGTTCGAAGCGTTAACAACTAACATGTATTCGTTTTCGGCCATACGGTAAATGATTAAATCATCTACAATTCCGCCATCTTTATTCGGTAAACAAGAATATTGAGCTTTACCAACAGCAATTTTAGAGGCATCGTTAGTGGTAACTTTTTGAATTAATGCTAAAGCATTTTCTCCTTTTAAAAAGAATTCTCCCATGTGAGAAACATCAAAAACACCAACGCTATTTCTAACAGTTTCGTGTTCTGCATTAACCCCTTCGTATTGAACTGGCATGTTATAACCTGCAAACGGAACCATTTTAGCACCTAATTGCTCGTGAATGTGCGTTAAAGCTGTATTTTTCATTTTTATTATGTTGTATTGTTTGTTATTATAAATAATGCACGCTAAAGTATAGCTATTTTTTTACATTTTAAAATATATTCGGACTCCAACGCTTGAATTATTTAAAAAAGGAATAAAAAATTATGTAGTAAATAATTTTTAGCAATAATGAGATAAATTTATTTGTAAATATTATAATAAATGTGGATTTTTGAATAAAATTAATAACAAATGGAGTCAGTACATTATATTAGTACAGAAACATTAAGCATAGATACAATTGCAACAATTATAGCTGAAAATAAAAAAATTGCTTTATCACAAGATGCGATTGTAAATGTAGAAAAATGTAGAAATTATTTAGATAAGCGAATGCAATCGCAATCGGAACCAATTTATGGAATAAACACAGGTTTTGGATCGCTTTGTAATGTAAAAATCTCGAACGAGAATTTAACACTTTTGCAAGAAAACATAGTAAAATCTCACGCTTGTGGTACAGGAGATTTGGTACCAGAAGAGATTGTGAAAGTGATGTTATTTTTAAAAATCCAATCGTTAATTTATGGCTATTCGGGTGTGCAATTGCAAACGGTACAACGCTTGGTCGATTTTTATAACAACGATATCATTCCTGTAGTTTATCAACAGGGGTCTTTAGGTGCTTCGGGCGATTTGGCTCCTTTGGCGCATTTGTGTTTGCCTTTAATTGGTGAAGGAGAAGTTTTTTACGAAGGATATCGCCAACCTGCAGAAAAAGTTTTATCTAAATTAGGATACGAAAAAATTATTTTAGCATCTAAAGAAGGACTTGCCTTACTAAACGGAACACAGTTTATGAGCGCTTACGGAATTTCGATTTTAATTAAAGCTCGTAAAGTTTCTTATTTAGCTGATTTAATTGGAACGATTTCATTAGAAGCTTTTGATGGTCGTAAAGATCCTTTTAATGACATGATTCATTTTATTCGTCCGCACAAAGGTCAAGTTGTAACAGCTAAACGTATTTTAGACTTTTTAGAAGATAGTGAATTAATAGATCAACCTAAAGTAAACGTTCAGGATCCATATTCATTTCGTTGCATGCCACAAGTTCACGGTGCTAGTAAAGATGCCATTGAATATGCACTAAAAGTTTTTAGAACAGAAATGAACTCGGTTACCGACAATCCAAATGTTTTTGTTGCAGATGATATGATTTTATCGGGCGGAAACTTTCATGGACAACCATTGGCTTTAGCTTTAGACTTTTTAGGAATTGCTTTAGCAGAATTGGGTAACATTTCGGAACGCAGAACCTACCAATTGATCTCAGGTTTACGCGGTTTACCAGCCTTTTTGGTTAGCAATCCGGGATTAAACTCAGGATTTATGATTCCGCAATATACAGCTGCTAGTATTGTAAGCCAGAACAAACAATTAGCATCACCAGCATCTGTAGATAGTATTGTGTCGAGCAACGGACAAGAAGATCACGTAAGTATGGGAGCTAATGCGGCTACAAAATGTTATCGAATTTTAGAAAACGTGATTCGTATTTTAGCGATTGAGTTAATGAATGCTTCTCAAGCTTTAGAATTTAGAAGACCTTTAAAGTCATCAGAATTTATTGAAAATTTTGTTTCAATGTTTAGAAGAGATGTTCCGTTAGTAGAGGACGATCGTGTTTTACATTATGATATTGAAAAAGCCATTCAATTTATCAATTCAATAGATATTGATTTTGAAGAGTAGATAATAAAAAAAACCAAAAGAGATTTCTTTTGGTTTTTTTTATGTTTTAATTTAAACTAAATGAATTCCTTTATCCGAAAAGGTAATCATTTTTTGTTTGTATAAAGATCCAACCGCCTTTTTAAAAGCTTTTTTACTCATTTGTAAAACAGTTTTGATTTCTTCTGGATGGGAATCATCATTTAAACCTAAAAAGCCTTTATTTGCTTTTAATTCATTTAAAATAAATTGCGCATTAGGTTCAATCGACTCTACTCCTATTTTATTTCTAGAAACATCAATCTTACCATCTGGTCTAATATTTTTAATGAATCCAATAACTCTATCGCCGGTTCTTAAATCTTCAAAAACTTCGTTTTTATACATTAAGCCTTTGTATTTTTCATTAATGATCACATTAATTCCAGCTTCTGTAATATGCGACACAATTAAGTCAACCTCTTCCCCATTCTCTAGTTCAATGTTTTCGTTAGATAAAAACTTGTTGGTACGGCTCGATGCCACCAAACGATTTGTTTTTTCATCCATGTACATATAAACTAAATAACGTTTGCCTTGTTGCATTGGTCTGGCTTGCTCTTTAAAAGGAACAAAAATATCTTTTTCTAATCCCCAATCCATAAAAGCACCAAAGTCGTTTATATAATTTACTTTAAGCAATGCAAACTCATTTAAATAAATATAAGGTTCTAATGTTGTAGCAACAGGTCTTTCTTCGTGATCAAGGTACACAAAAACTTCGATTTCGTCGTCTATTTCATATTGTTCCGGAACATATTTTGTGGGTAACAAAACGTCTTTATCACCATCGGTTAAAAACAAACCTACATTTGTACTTCGGGCAATTTTTAGTGTATTGAATTTACCTATCTCTATCATTTTATTTAAAATTGAATTGCAAAGTTACGATTTAATACAACAAAAAAAAGCCTCTAAAGTTTTACTTTAAAGGCTTTTTATAAATATTTAGAATTATTTATTGTAAACAGACTCTTTTTTAAAGTGTTTTGTTAATAAATAATAAACTACAGCTCTGTATTTATTACGGTTTGATTTTCCGTATAACTCCATTACTTTCTCAATTCCTTCGTCTAATTTAGCTGAATCTTCTAAACCTAATTTTTTGATTAAGAAATTGTTTTTAACAGTTAATAATTCAGAATCTGAACTACCAGAAACTACAGAAGAATCTGCATTATAAATTGAAGGTCCACAACCAATAGTTACTTTTGTAAGTAAATCCATATCAGCTTCAATATTACATTTTTCTTTTAAATCTGAAGCGTATTTTGCAATAAGTTCTTCTCTTTTACTCATAATGATTTTTAATATTTAGTTTAATACTTATTACGTAAATATAACAATTAGATACTAAATAATCGTATTTAATCTATAAAATTACTTAGGAAAGGTAAAATAATTTTTAAGTACGATGTTGTTAATTTTTGTTGGCGTAAAAATTTCGATTATTTGTTTTTTTGGCGAATTAAAAAAAGTTTCAAGCTTTGCTAAATCAGCTTGAGATTCTGCTTTTATATATTCATAATCGTACATTTTTGCTAGATGCTCAGCTGTATGCTGATGTTCGGTTTCAAAATACGTATTAAAAACTTCGGTATCTTGATGTCCAGGTAAAATTCTAAAAATTCCGCCACCACCATTATTCAAAACAATTATTTTAAAATTATCGGGGGTGTATTTATTCCAAAGTCCGTTACTATCGTATAAAAAAGAAATATCACCAGTAATTAATGTTGTTGGTTTTAGGGTTTGCACTGCAGCACCAATTGCTGTTGATGTACAACCGTCAATTCCGCTAGTTCCACGATTACAAAAAACCTCTAAATCTTGTGGCATATCGATAAGCTGCGCATAGCGAATTGCCGAACTGTTAGAAATGTGCAACAAACTATTTTTAGGAATAAAATTAAAAATAGCTTCAAAAACTTTTAAATCACTGTAGGGAGCTTGTTTAACAAATTCGGCCTGATGTTCGCGCAGTGAATTATAACAATTTAAAATATTTTGTTGATAGTTTGATGCTGTTTGACCGTAAGTCATTTTAGAAAAAAATGTACTTGGTGTGGCAACCACATGCTGAGTTAAAGCGCCAAAGGTGTCATAAGCTCTTAATAAATCAACGTGCCAATGTGCAGCAGGTTTGTAACTTCTAAAAAACTTTTTAATTCGTTTAGAAACTACCATTCCTCCTATCGAAATTAAAATATCGGGTTGTAACATTTTAAATTCAGCATCGGTAAAACTGGTAATTAAAGAATCGATACTGTTGATAAAATTTGATGTTCTGATGTTTGATGTCACCTCGGTTAGCACAACAATACTTGGATCTAAATTCCATTGTTGTATGATATGCTCCGGAATTACATTTTGATCCTGAACGCCAATTAAAATTAATTTTTTAGCTGCTTTGTCCCAACTCGATTGTAAAAAATCCCAATTTATAGCAACCGATTCTTGTTTTGGTTGTTCAATCGCTTTTGGTGAAACGCTTAACTCAGAAACTATATCATACAACGGCTCTTCAAAAGGAGCGTTTATATGTACAGGTCCTTTTTTTAAAACAGCTGTATAAATTGCATTATGGATTAATGTATCATTGGCTACCGAAACATTTTCTTCTAAATTAGCATTAAAAAGAATGTGATTTTCAAACACATTTGCTTGACGAATTGTTTGTCCATCGCCAATATCAATTTTTGATGTTGGTCTATCTGCCGAAATTACAATTAAAGGGATTTGACTGTAAAAAGCTTCTGCAATGGCAGGATAATAATTTAATAACGCCGAACCCGAAGTACAAACAATTGCAACTGGTTCTTTTAATTGTTGCGCCATTCCTAAAGCAAAAAAGGCAGCGCATCTTTCATCAGCAATACTATAGGGTTTAAAGTACGAATCGCTAGCAAAACCAATAGTTAAAGGTGCATTTCTGGATCCGGGAGATATAACAATATGTTTTATATTATTTTGCTTACAAATTGTAAGTACACTTTGTGCTAGTTGTATTTTTGGATATTGCATAAACCAAATTTTAAGTGAATCAAATATACGAAACAATACAGCGATTTTAAAGCGTATTGTGTACATTTAAATCAAAAATAAAAGATGAATTCTATTAATATAATTGAAGCTAATAGTCAACATTTTAAAGAAATTTTGGAAATAATGAATTACGAAATTTTAAATAAAACTTCATTATACGATTATAACGAACGAAGTTTAACTGATGTTGAAGCTATTTTTATGGATAAAAAAGAAAAAAACTTTCCTTTTTATGTCGCGATAAAAAATAACGAAGTATTGGGTTATGCGTATTACGGTACTTTTAATCCCAAACAAGGATATGCTTTTACGGTAGAACATTCTATTTATTTGAAAGAAAACGCTACAGGACAAGGAATTGGTAAATTATTAATGTCTAAATTACTAGAAAAAGCAAAACAGCAAAATATAAAAACGATGCTTGCTTTAATTGACGAAGAGAATAAAAACAGTATCCATTTTCACGAAAAATATGGTTTTGAAACCATTGGGGTCATGAGAAAGGTTGGTTATAAATTTGAAAAATGGTTGGATTGTAGAATGATGCAACTTATCTTTTAAATAAAAAAACTCCCAAAAAACAGTATATCGCTTTTTGGGAGAAATAAAAAAAAATTATTTTTCGATCCAGTTTATAATTTCCGGATCTGTAGGTTCTGTTCTAGGGCCAATTACTTTTTCCAGAAAACCCGCTTCATTTATCAAGTATTTCTGAAAATTCCATGACACTTCACTTTCCGAATGACCATTTAACTCTTTTGAGGTTAAATATTGATACAACGGATGCATATCATCTCCTTTAACAGATATTTTTTCCATCATAGGAAAAGATACGCCATAATTTAATGAACAAAACTCAGCAATTTCAGAATTTGAACCTGGTTCTTGTGCCATAAAATTATTTGCAGGAAAGCCAATAATCATTAAATCTTTAATGTCTTTATATTTTGTATATAGAGATTCAAGACCTTTATATTGAGGTGTTAACCCACATTTTGACGCTGTGTTAACAATTATTACTTTTTTACCTTTTAGCTGCGAAAAATCAAACTCTGATCCATCAATTGCAGCGACTTTAAAATTATAAATAGGTTGTATATCCATAATTTCTCTTTCTTGAGGGGTTACTGTTTCTTTTATAGGTGTTCCGCAAGATATCATACTTGCAACCATGGCTAATAGTATAATACTATATTTCATATCATTGATGATTTTTTAAATTTACAAAAAAATCCGGAATGAGTAATCATCGCGGATTTTAAAAATTATTTTTTATAGAATTTTTTGTATTTAAAATACGCTAATACAGATAATGTAATTAATATAGCTAATGAATAATAAATAAATGATGGTGTTACCACTTTATCACCTGATGCATATGAATGTAATCCTGATAAATAAAAGTTAACTCCAAAATAAGTCATTAAAATTACATAAATAGCAAAAACGCTCATTACATTAAAAATCCATTTACCACGTAAGGCAGGAACAAAACGAGCGTGAATAACAAAAGAATATGTCATAATACTAATTAAAGCCCAAGTTTCCTTAGGGTCCCAACCCCAATAACGTCCCCAACTTTCGTTAGCCCATTGTCCTCCTAAAAAGTTACCAATAGTTAACATTACTAAACCTACAGTCAATGCCATTTCATTAATATAGGTCATTTCTGTAATGTTTATGTCCATTTTTTTCTTATTTTTTTCGTTAGTGAAAATCATTAAGAAAAGAGACACTACACCTAAAATCATACCTAATGCAAATGGTCCGTAACTACCAACAATAACAGCAACGTGAATCATTAACCAATACGAATTTAATACCGCTTGCAGATTAGCAATTGCAGGATCCATCCAGTTCCAGTGTGCTACCATTAAAATCATAGCAACTACAAAAGCTGTTGATGCCATAGTTAATTGCGATTTTCGACCAAAAATTAAACCGAATAACATAGTTGCCCAAGCCACATAAATCATAGACTCATAAGCATCTGACCATGGTGCGTGACCAGAAATATACCAACGTGCAATTAATCCTAAAGTATGTAATACAAATAATAAAATAATTACAGCTGCAAATACTTTGGCTAAAATATTTAAAGGTTTGTTGTTCCAAAATATTTTTGCAATAACAACCACAAACATTAATAAACCAGCATATAAGTACCACGAGAATAGAGATCTGAAAATATCGTGATCGTTGTAGTAAATCTCGGCTTCAATTTTATTATCTGTTGGATAAATTTCGCTACCATATTTTTTTTGGAACTTAATTAATCCATCCAAATAATTATTTGCTGCATCATAATTTTGTCCTTTAAAAGTAAGATCTAACGAGTTTAAATATAACGGGATTACATTTTTAGTAAATGTAGAATCGACTCCTCTTATTCCTGATTCGCCTAATTCTGGGAACGAAACCCATTTGTTATTTTTATCGTAAGGAATTGGAAAAACTTTTAAAACCTGACCAGACAAGGCTAAGTTTAATAAGCTTATCTTTTTATCAGCTTCCATAAAATCTTTTTGAAATTGATTTGGAACTGGTGCTTGATAAGCTTCTTCTAAATAAGCTGCTAATTTGTAGTTTCCGACTTGATCAAAAAAGTCAACCAATTTAGCGAATTTCGCTCCTTTTTCGATTCCTAAAATATTATGTAAACTATCATTTTGTTTTTTAATAGAAATGATTGGAACATGGAACCAAAGTGTTGGAAATTGTGTCATTGAAATGAAAGCCTGATCGGAATTCAAATCATTGTACGTTTCTGATTTACTTACTTTACGTAATAACTCAGAAGAGAATGTGTGAACGGGTTTCATACGTCCACCAGCATCTTGTATAATTAATCTTGAAAATTTACGTGCGTGCTCTTCGTCAACTTTAAATTTACTAATAAGCGAGTCAATTTGCTTAGTAGTTGGCAGTTGTTGCATTTTAGGCTGCACAGCTACCTCTGTAGAATCTGTTGTTGCGTGATTGTGCGTTTGTGCAAAAATTCCTACAGAGAAAAACAACAACATAATTGTCATTAAGTTTTTCTTTTTCTCATTTAATTTATCAAGTTTACTTTTTAAATCTACAAATCGAGAACCTTTTAAAAATAAAATCAATATCATAGAAATATAAAGTAATGTGTAACCAATGTAAGTAATGGTTGTTCCCCACCAATCGTGGTTTACAGATAATATTGTTCCTGATTCATCTGGAAAAAATGAAGCTTGAAAGAAACGATAACCTCTGTAATCTAATACATTATTCATGTAAATACGAGCGTCTTGTTTCACGTTCATTTCTTCATCTACAACAGTAACCTGACTTTCAAAACCTGCATAACTATTTGTTGTTCCAGGATATTTAGTTGCAATAAATTTATTTAAAGTAACTTTAAAAGGCGTTTCATAAACCTTGCTTCCAAAAAATAAAGTAAATTCTAGATCTCCTAATTTAATTGCTTTTGGCTCGCCCATTTTACCTTGATCGCCAGCAAGCTCAACAATTTCTTCTTTACCTTGAGTCGAAACTTTAATTTTTAAAATATCGTCGTTAACTCCAGGTTTTTCTTTGTAATCGCCATTAAATTCTTTAGTGATTTTACCTTTAATAGGTAACTCTGGAAGTACAAATTGAGTCCCAGCTAAGTTATATAAAGATCTAAAGTTTAATGGTTGAATAGAATCTGAGGCTACCGTGCCTTTAGATTGGTCTGCCATTCGCATAAAATCCCCTTCAAATGGAGTAGAAATGGTATAATCATCCCCATTTTTAGTAATGTTTATTGCCCCATCGGTTGGTTTGTTAAATGCGTATAAAATATTGTGGATGTTAGCCACTTCGCCTTCAACTAAGTAATGTTCGTGACGTTCGCCCGAACTAGATTCTACTAATTTTAAATGCAATTTACCCGATTCGTCTGCTTCAATTTTTTCAGTAGCATTCATGATAAAATCAACATATTCGATTTTAAAAGGAATTCCATTAAAATCACCTTTTAACGTAAAGTCGTTATCTGTTACTGGTGATAATAGTAGTTCTTTTTCAAAAGTACGTCTTCTTATCTCACCTTTATAATCTCCATCAACAAGAGCTGTTACGTGAGGTTTTTCTGAAAAGATTTGATTTACCGTTTCTTTTTCTTTAATTGGCATCATTCCTTCAAAAGAAATATAGCGTGTTATAAAAGCTCCTATTAAAATTAAAATAAACGAAAGGTGAATTATTAAGGTTGGCCACTTCTCTCTTTTAAACAATTGATAACGTTTGATATTACCTAAAAAGTTAAGTAAGAAAATACCCATTATGGCCTCAAACCACCAAGCATTATAAATTAATATTCTAGCAGTTGTCGTATTATATCTATCTTCTATAAAGGTACCCACTCCCATGGCTACAGAAAAGACAATAAATAAAACTGCCATTAACTTCGTGGAAAACAAAAATGAGAATAATTTTTTATCCATGATTTACTGGAAATTTTTTTTTAGTGATTTAATGAATTTAACAAAGGTACTTAAAACTTTATTTAAAGTCTTGTTTTTAACTAATTATTAAAGTGCATTTTGTAAATATTTTCTGTTCAATTCTACTTTCAATCACAACACTATTTATTAAAACACAAGTTATAAAACTATTTCACCGTTTTTATATTTATTGTTATGGCATAAAAAAAACCTCGAATAGTTAAATTCGAGGTTTTTCTTAATTATAAAGATTGTAATTATTTTACTTCTTCAAAAATAAACACATCTGATAATCAATAGCTTATATTATTATGGTACAAATAAGGAACAAATACTCAAATCTGTTGAAAATTAAAATTTTCGTATTGTTTTGCAATTTTTGATTTATTCATTTAAAATCTTTTCCATATCTACATATATAGATTCATCATAATTTATATTCTTCAAATCTTTAATATATAATGTAATAAAATCCCCTCCTACAACATTGTTAAGTAATTCCAAAAGTCTATTTGCAAATTCTTTCCTTCGCTCCATAAGATCCTTATCTATATTACCTCCAATATAATAAAGTGAATAATCAAATTTAAGTTTAGTATCAAGCTCAATGATTAAATCAGGAAGATTAGTTATTCCAACGAAATAAAAATCAATTTTTTCAGAATGCTTTTCTACAAGCTCCTTATAAGCCTTTACTATTTCTTCTTTTTCCTTACACTTAGGTACCCAAAACTGTACTACCGAAGGTCTATCCGATGATTTAATTTTTTCAAATAATTCCCTTGGTTCTATCCGCTCGGGAGTATTCTGTGCCTTTAAGGTAATTGTAAAGAAAAAAGCTATAAAAAAATAAAAAAACTTCATTAATCTGCTTCAATAGTAAGAATTACCTGACCTTTAGGGTTTTCGGAACGGTTTATTTCATACATTCCTGCTTTTACTACAATAGAAGAATAACCTAAATCATTGGCTACTTCACTAACAAGAGTTGTGTCATTACCAAAATTTAAGAATCCTCCTTCGTCTTCGCTTTCTTCATCACTGGTGTAAGTCATAAGCATTTTAGTAGATCCAAGCAACTCCAATCTAACAGCAAACAATCCTTCTGCAGGATAGCCCTCTCTGATAATAGCTATTGCACAATCGCCATAACCACGTAAGCAATTCTTTTTATCACTCCACCCTCTCAAAACAGCATCAGTAAAAGCCATACTTGCTTTACTTTCAATTTTAATATCAGCATTTTCCTGTTCAACCGCGTCATTATTGGTACATGATAAAATGAAAAATGCAGCCACTGTAATCATAAATAAATTCTTCATAATTTTTTATTTAAAAGTTATATACTCATAAATGTAAAATTATTATTCATTTAAAAAAAAACTTTATATTATAAAAAAGACACCTTTAACATCTAAACAGTTAGAATATTCTATCTTTTTTTCGGTTACTTTAAAAAATCTAAAGTTTGTTTTTCAAACTTTTTTAATATCATCATTTGAAATTATAGTTATTTAATATTCAGTATTACGATAAAATGTTAACGTTCCCGTATGTAGTTTGGGATCAGAAATATTAATAGGGTGCTATGCACCCTGTTTTCATAAAATTTTAAAAAACAAAAAATAAAGGTTCTACAACATCTTATTTAATTCTGTATTGATGTTTTCTTTAGTCAACCCCCATTTATTCATTAGCTCCAAAACACTAGTTTCCTTATCTATCTGTCTAAGACTCTCAACAAACATCTCTTTTCCTAAATAAGTTATCGCATATTCACAAATAAGTGCCCCTATAAGATATGGTACAGGGGTTTCATTATTTATATAAAATCTCTCATATGGTTTATCAATATAATATGAATATTCAAGCGTATTCTTTTCTATATATTTTTTTAATTCATTTTTATGCCATTTATAATCATTAAATCCACTCCCTCCAAAAAAAGTCGCAATACCTTCATCAATGATAGTAGGAATGAAAGGGAAAAGGCTTCTCGTATAAACATGTGCTATTTCGTGGGTATATATTTCGGAATTATTTGCAGAATATACAATAGAGCCATCTTCTGCTAATCCTCCATTCTTTGAAAGATACATTGATGAATGATAATCAAATCCTTTTACATTAAATAATTCTATCGCATCAATACATGAATAATAAGTTATAGAGATCTTATCTGTACTAAAAAAAGAAACTAGTTTTTCCACATCCTCTAATTGTGATTTAATTTCTTTTTTATTCAATTTTTTATTTGGAGATATTACATAATCTATACTCCCTTTTGAATATCTTTTCCATGAAGATGTAGCAAAATCCGTATATGAACTAAAAAATATTTCTCCATTAGTTTTGTTAGCAACAATATTATAAATAATCCTGACCAAATTTTCTTTGGTTGTAGTATTGTGTCCAATATAAGCAAGTTTAACAAGCTTTTTAAAAGGGTTATCTGTTTCAATGATTTCCATCAAGGTCGGCTGATAAAAATGAGTTCCTAACTTTCCTGACTCTATCCAGAAAATTTCTCTGTAAGGATATACAAAGGTTTCAAAATCGTTCTTATGCCAATATCTATTACTATTTGCATTCTCATTTTTAGTTTGAAGAAATAATTCTAACTTTTTTATAATTTCAATATTTATTTCAGATTGCACTACAGATGGAGAAACAGTAAGTTTAATTCTTTCGTCTATAATAGTCTGAGAATAAAGTGATACCGGAAATAAAAAATAAAGAATAAATAGAATCTTTCGCATAGTGTTGAAAATATTAATTTTTGAAAATTAAAGATAATAAAAATATGCGTTTTTAAGGCTACAAAAGTTCACAATAAAATTTGTTAATGATACTTATATACAATAGTTTTATAAAAAAAAATAATTTTACTTATGAATATAAACGATGAGAATCAACTTCTATTAAAAAAAATAGCTGATTTTTTGTATGAGTATAAATATAAAGAACTTACAACAATTGGAGTTAGTTATGGGAGAACAGGTGTCGCTACTTTTTTATTAATTTACAGCAAATATTATAAAAATAAGAATTTCTATGATAAAGGAGAGGAAATAATTTCAAATGTCATAGATGATATTATTAAAGGAAATTTACAAGAAAAAAGAAAAAGGGAAAACCTAAATGAATTTGGCATATTTATGGAATTTGCCGTTAAACATAAATTGTTAAATATAGATACTAATTCATTTTTGGAATATTTTGATGAATTCATTTTTGAGCAAATGGTAGACCTACTTGAAAAAGGAGATTATGATGTTGCAAGCGGAGCTTTATCAATGGGTTATTATTTCATTTCACGATATAATTCTAAAGAAGGTATTAAAACTTACCTTAATTTCCTATTAAAAAAGATTCTCGAGATTTCAAAAAATTCTGAAAAAGGACATATATATTGGCAGTCAACTTTATTTGACGGAGATAGAATATATTTGGGAATGCACGGATCTTCTCAGATAATATTATTTTGTTTAAAGCTATATCAATTAGGTATTGAAAAGGAATTATGTCTAGAGATAATAGAAAAGGCTTCATGGTATATGGTAGAGAATAGGATAAAGCATAAAAAATGTTTCTTCCCTATTGTTATTGGTTACCCTATTGAACGTGCTCCATTAGAATGGGCATATGGAGATTTACTAGTAGCTTACACTTTATACTTAAGCGGAAATTTATTAAAAATTGACGTATTTAAAAATTTAGCTATTCAGTCTTTTGAGCTAGCATCTAACCGAATTGAAGATAGTAAGGTTGTAGTTGATGCAGGTCTAGTTCATGGAACTATGGGAACAGCATTAATGTTCCAAAAAATATATTATCTGACAAAGGAAGAAAAATATAGAATAGCTGCAATTCATTGTTCTATTAAGGCTAAATCTTATTTTGATAAGTATGATTCTCCATATTTATCTTATAAAGCATATTATGAAATTGATAATCCTGGCTCACATGTTAGTTTTTATTCAGGATTAGCAGGAATAGGAACAGCTATTATGGGAGTATCCAATAATGATTTTATGTATTTTGATGAACTTTTATTTATGTAATTATGGAAAAAATGAATTTTGATTTTTTTGAAAGTGTTATCGTTAGAATACCCGCCCAGGATGAGAAATTATTAGATACGTGTCAAGACGAAAAAAGTATATTTGAAAGAATAAACAAACTCAAAGAGTCGCTTCTTGTTTCTTCTCCCGATTTATACGATGCAATAGAAAGATATTCTTCTCTTAGTGATTCAAAAAAAAATAAAGCTTTAAAAAGTTTTTATAAATACCTTATAAGATCAACTACTAGACCGACACCTTATGGATTGTTTGCTGGTGTATTTGCCTCTCCATGGAGTGAAAAAAATAATGAAAACAATAATTTAATTTCACAAGATTTTTGGAGTCATATTACATTAGACTATGAAATATTAAATCTTATATCAGAAAAGTTTGATGATTTGCATACAGATGACACAAGATTTTATTTAAATGACACATTTTCTATCAAAAACGGAAAATTAAAGTTAATCGGTTTTAATAATAACTCGAAATTAAGAGAATATATATTTCAAGAATTCAATATTGATGAAATACTTGAAAATATTATAGAAATGTTTCTAGAAACAAAAAGTATCTTGAAAAAGGATATTATAAAAAAGCTTATGAAACTTGGAGCATCTAAAGATGAAGCTTATGCCTATTTTTTAGATTTAAAACAGGCGAATATTTTAATTTCAGAATATAATTTATATTATAACAATAAATTATTTTTAGACTTTTTATGTAGAAGAAATAATCTATCAGATAGTAGACTTCCTGATACCATTAGAGCTATAAATAATAAATTAGAATTTATAAGTAAAAATGGAATTAATAAGACTTCTTTAAATCAGATTAAAAATATGATATTAGAAGTTATTCCAAAAATAGATGTAAAAGATTATTCAAACTTACATTCATTGTACTTATGTTCCGTATCTTCTACATAAAAATTATTCTTTTCCCAAAAGGATTTATCTGTTTTAGGTTTAAAATTTTGTTTCAGATTTATAATCGGACGATTATATTTTTGGATTTGTTGTGTTTCTATGTTTTCAGACATCAAAAAGAAATTTCTATATCTGGTAGCAAAAATGTTGTTTTCTTTAATATAATTGATTTTATCAATTTGTTTGTAAAAATTAAGAACATATTTACCATTGACTTCTTTATACGTTTCTATAATTTGATGATAGGTTTGTGAAGGATATTGTGCTTTTTTATTTTGATTGATTTGTCTTTTCACACAATGTTCATATCGGATTACTGCAAAGTTTTCTGTATCAATATAAATAGTTCCTAAAGAAATTTCGGGAGCAGGATAACCATACCCAGTAGAATAAACACCCGGAGAATTATTTGTAAAATTTATTTTATAAACTGTTTTGTTGGCGTATTCTACAATTTCCGGCTTTTCTAAATCATAAGAATTTGTTCTGTACAATACATTTGCTTTACTTAAAATAACATTTCTGTTTAATTGCACCCAAAGGTTTCCCACTCCACTCCATTTATCATTGTTGTATTGACCCTCTTGATTTTTATATTGCATAATTTCACCATAAATTCCTTTGTGAGCATCGCCGGAATTACTCATCCCTTTTGAATTATAGGTTTGAATAAGGGCTTCTTCATTGTATGTTAATTTATCCTTTTCATTATAAGACTTTACACTTACGTAAAAATTTTGATTATACGGTACTTGAAGGTAATTGTTTTTTATATAAGCTTTGGCATTTTTTAGAATTTCTATAGAAGATAGTTTCTTTTTAGTTTCTATAACAAGCTCATCTAACATAAAACTATCTTCATCTGCTGTTTCCAAATAGAAAGTAAGTGGTGATTTTACTTCATTTATCTGAATAGAATCATTTTTATATCCAACAGCAGAAATCATCAAATAATCAAGATTATTACTTTTTGAGATTACAAATTCTCCTTTGTTATTTGTAACCACACTTTTATTATTTGATTTATAGTATATATCAGCATACGAAACAGGTATGTTTGTTGATCTATCTATAATTTTCCCTTTAATTTTTTCTGAATATTCATCAGCTGAAATAACACTTTTTTCTAAAGTATCATTATACGTTATCATTTCTGGAACATACATTTCAGGAATAAAATAGATGCCATCAAACACATTTTTCCATTCAAATAAAACAGGAAGATACCCTAGAGCAGATGAATAGAAAACTTTTTTAGAATAGTTATTAAGAACGACTAAACCTTGGATATTGTCTTTATACATTTCAGCTTCGATACTATTTTCAGGAGGTGTTAGAATAGGAATTTCTATATCATGTGAGCCACTATAATTCCCCGAATAGGATGTAAACCCTACAGAAAAAAGATCGTCTTTATAATATTCTTTCAGAATTTTCCCCATGGGAATTGCCTGCTTTAATTCATTTAACTGTTTTTTTATTTCTGATATAGATGAGTCGTTATGGTGGTTTAATTCTTTTTCCTGCGCATGGATTCTGTTGATGTAATTATTTGTTACATCTGTAATTTCAAAAAAATGTAAATCATTTGCAATATGATAATTGGCTCCCCAAAAAATCAATTTTTCATTTTTAAGTTCTTTTTGTAAGAAGATAAAATTTTCAGCCATTTGTAAATCCCTTGGGTTTTGAACTGGAAATTTTTCGTTGTTAAGTTGTTTTAACAAATAGGTAACTTCTGCCATACTACTTAAAAAAGCTTGCTTTAATACTTTACTTTTAAAATCTTGTTGATTTATCTTTTCAAAAACTGAAAGAACATGGTCATACAGCAGGAATAATTTTTTAATTTCGGTTGCGTTATTTTTAAGATATTCTAAATCTTTATGAATAAGTGTTTTGTCAATTAATTCAAATTCATCATCAGAAAACTGCACGTCGTTTTGCTGAAAAACAGTCTTTAAATCATCTAAATAATATTGTTGAAAAAGAGCGCCTTCCTGACAGTCTATTCCTAAAATTTTAATTTCAGGATTTTGTTCTACATAATCAAGAAGTTCTTGAAACGCTATGGTTTCTGACCAAATAGGAAAAATACTTTCTTTGTAAATAGCAGTATTTTTATCATTACTATATAACTCCCAAGCTTTTAGGTTGTCATAAAAACCCGCTTCAAACAATATGGTTTTAAAACTGTTTTCTTGATGTAGTTTTTTTATAATCTTGACTTTTTCATCAAAAACAGCACCATCACCATGAGTTGGTTCACCAAGTAAAATGTAATTATATTTACTCCATTCATTATCTTGTGAAAAAGAGAAATTGAAAAACAATGATATAGAAAAGAGAAATAAAATTCGTTTCATAGTGTTTTTTGTGGTATTATTCGAATGTTATATTAATATTTATTATTGATGTGGTGGTGTTTTCCAAAAAGCTGAGTTATATTTAACATTTTCAAATAAATGTTCTTCTTTTTTAAAATTTATTTTTTCTGGATTAATAATATTAAAATTATTCCAATCTGAATCTACAGTTATAGTAAAGTCTTTACTATTATCGTTAGTATCATACAATTTTCCATCAACAGTATTGATAGAATGGGTAATCAAATATAAACCTTTTATTTTAGAAAATAGGGTGATTGTTGATTTTGTGGTATATTTTTTAGTATCAAAATTTGATAGTGAGCTTTGTAATTCATATCCTTCGGTAAATGCTTCAGGAAAATCTGTAACTTCCCAATTTTCAAAAATCTTTACAATAGCGAAATCCTTTGTATTTATATATAAATATCCTGAATAATTACTAAGATAGGTGCGTTGACCTCAATAACAATATCTACTGTACTTGACCTTTTCTATTGAAAAGCGATCTTTTTACAATAAGAAGTTTAATCCTTGTGACTGATTTTTTTTTATAGAAAATTAAAAAATGCTACATTAGTCCTTCTAAGATGATCTTTTTGATCATGAAAAAAAATTATTCCAAACTTTATGAAAAGAAGATAATAGATTATTCTTTAACCAATTTTATAAATGATTTTACCACAAAATCATATATATTTACTCATCGGAAACAGATAGTGATTCCAATCAAATAGACAGGCATATTAATAGATTATCAACCAATCTAGTCTCAGTACAATAATTGCTCAGAATTTGATTTAGGATTTGGAAGACCATAAAATACGATAACCTCATAAACTTAAAATAATTCAGATGAAAAAATCATATATTACTTATCTACTATTATCGTTTTTACTCACGTCATTTAGCTATAGCCAAACATATAGAGATTCTCTAGTTAAAACTATTACCCGCAATATACCTAAAGATCTTACAACCTATAATAAGTTGAAGACTGACTTAAGAGAATTAGAAAATATAGAAGGTAAGCCTAATCCTGAATTACTTTATAGCAATATACAGACTATGTACAGAATGGAAGATCTAGATTATTTTAAGGCAACATTAGAGCTTCTAACAAAACGATACGGTTACAATATATCGTACCTAAAAGGCTCTGAAAACTATTATAAAGCAATAATGCATGGAGAGTTGGCAGAATGGTTTAAAAAAATGTATATTAAAAATCATAGTGAATGGTTAAGTGAGAATTTAGACAAACAAATTGATATTTATAGACTAAATACTCTTTTTGAAAAAGACCAATTAGTTAATAAAGCATTGGGGGAAATTTATAATAAATTAAACTTATCCGATGAACAAGAAAAAATAAGGTATAAAATATTAGGTGGTTTTTTTTATGAAAATGCAGAAGTGATTGAGTCTGTTGCAAAAAAAATTGAGAGCATGCCTCGTGGAAATTCATTTGCTTTAATTCAAAATGCATATGGTATTGTTGAAATACATTCTTTACAAAACGATCATACATATGAAAAGTTATGGACTACGTTTTACCCATATTATAAAAATTCTTATATTAATAAAGATATCTCCTCAACTCCCTTTAGAAATATTGATTCAAATTTGTACATCCATGAAGGAAAGCAAATTTTTAATCTAATAAGAATAGAAGATGTTCCTAAAGATTGGAGAAGAAATGCAAACGATACAGAAATTCCCTTAAAAGACGAATTAGAAACAAAAAAAATGAGAAAGGAATTAGGATGGTATTGATATCAAGTGCACCGACGATTTTTCTACTAATGATGTAATTTGTAATTAATGTTTTTTTGCAAAAAAATAAAAATTTATAAGAAATCATATCAAGCTAATTATTTGATTTCTTCTTTCACTTTACGGATATTCAATATAGATTTTTAATATGATATAAGCTCTAAACTATTCTCATTTATATTACCTGATTAATGTTCTACTAAATTAACTACGGATTAAGGAATTATCTTTTATTCAATAGTGAAAAAATAATATTATTTTCTTATTAATAAAATTTAATTATCTCTTCAGTCCTCTTTTTTTCTCAGGCTCGTTCTGTTCCGTTTGATCATCTGTTTTTAACGAAATATCTTTTATTGATGTGCCTCTGCTTTGCTCATTACCAAAACGTAATAATTTAAAAAGCTGAGCAACATTATTAGGGTTTTTAAAAATTTCGTCGAATGCGGAGAAAGGAATACCGTTGTCTTTTGATACTTTTTCACTTATTTTACTCAACTTTTCTATCAATTGCTTTTTGTTATCTATCTTTAAATAAGGTTGTTTTAGTCTTTCAAATTGGATTGCTTTCTCCAAAGTATTTATGACCGAATCCAGATATTTTTTCTTTTCAACAGCAAAAACGCTTTCATTGGTAAGCAGAGTGGTGTTTTTGCTTTTGTAAAACTGTACTTCTTTTTTTAAACTTTCATTTTTTGTCGATATTTCAGCAATCTGTTTTGTTTTGGTTTCTAAATCTGTTTTGTTTTTTAAAAGTTGAGCTTTCTGAGCTTTAAATATTTTCTCCATATTCATCAACGTTTTCTCGGTTTTCATTCTTTGAAATCCTAAAAAGTCTGGCTCTTTGACAATTAATTCCTCAAATTTCACGTGGCTTATTTCCGTTTGTATTTTACTCTTTCGTTCTTCCAGAGTTTTTAAGTACTCTTCCTCTTTCTTGATTTTGAATTGTATAGCTTCCAATCGTGCTTTAGAACCTGAAATTCCTCTTTCCATTCCCAAACATTCAGCTGTTATATCCTGCATTTTGGAATAATGAAAAGATTGATGTTTTAATGTTTTTCCCGTTTCCAAATCCTGCCAATCCGCTACTAAATGAGCGTGATAATTTGGTTTCCATTCGTTGGTATTTTTATCATAATGCCCTTCGTCTTTGTGAATCGCGATCTGAAAAACTCTTATTTTGAGTTCTTCTTCTAATCGTTTTGAAAGGTTATACAAATCTTGCATCGTGGTATTTTCTTTGATTACGACCACGGCTTCACGAACAGGCATCGCATTTTTCTGCAATTTTCGTCCGGATTTTTCTTTGCAATAAGTTTCTATTTTTTGAATTCGGTCTGCAATTTTTTGATCCTGCCAATATTCATTTTTTGGAGTTAAATCTTTTCGGATATAATCAAATGTTTTATGTCTAAAATTATGAGTTTCGGAATCGGATTTAACAGCTTTAAAATTTATAGATGTCTTCATATTTTCAATTAATATTTTTGTAATTGCTTATTATTTATCTGAAAACCAACCTTAAATTATTTTTTATCGGTCTAAAGCCTCGCAGAGCGAAGTAGAAACTTTAATTGGAGGAACGGAGATTAAAGTTGCGAATGAGCTCCTAACTTTTGCATATAGTTGGTAAAAACACTGAACCTTGTATTATTTTTTACACCTTTATACAGTGCATTTTTCATCTTCGTCGTTTAAAAACTTGATTATTTTGTTGTTGATGTTCTCTTTCTTTTTGCTGTTTATTTTCTGTTTTAGCTTGGATTCGAGAAAGTAAATAATCGTTCAAATCTTTGTTTGGAAAGTAAATTTTGGAATGATCTTTAGCTTCGGGAAATGATTTTAAAATAGAGCTTTTACAGTTTTCTCCAGCTCGATCATTATCCAAAAACAGATGGATTTCAGAATAATTTTTCAGATATTCTTTCGCTTTGTTCAACAATGAAATGGAATTCATCACTAACAAATCACCTTTAAAAAATCGTTTCATTTCAACGAAAGACAAAGCGTCTAAAAAACCTTCAAAGACGACGACATTTTTATTTTGTTTCTTATGATTATTGAGATTGAAGACCGAAATATCCTTTTTTAGAAGTGAACCTTTGTAGAATGAATTTCGCAATTCCCACCCTCCAGAAAGATTACTAAATCCAATTGCATACAGATTTTTTTCTCCCATTTGGAAATGAATTTCTTTCACTAACGGAAAAACTATTGATGAAAATCCTCTTTGTTGTAAGTAATTCTTGAGATTTTCATTTTGAAGTTCTGTGATTCCTGTGATTTGATAATTTGGAATTGCATTTTTAATATGAACAGCATTCTGCGATTGAAAAGAAGAAAAATTATGTTTTTCTACCCATTCCAAAACTTCTTTTACTGAAGTCTTCTGATATTTCATCATAAAATCGATATTGTTTCCGCCAATTCCTTCTGAGAACAAATACCAAAGATTTAATGTTCTATCGAGTTTAAAAGAGGCTTGCGTTTCTGTTCCGAAAGGATTCAGATACCAAGCTTCTTTTTCGTTTTGTTTTATTGGAAGGTGTCCGAGTGAAGCAAGGACTTCTTCCAATTTTATGGAGTTAAATTGTTTACAATTCATTTTACTTTTTTTATTTGATTACTATCTTCTTTGAATGATTCCTACCTAATTACCTTTTTACTGATTATCAATGTTTTAAAATCAATTCTTGCAATTGCCTTTTCTTACCTTCTTACCAAATATTTTTTTTAAGGTAGTTTAGGTAACTATTTTATATTTTAATTACCTTAATAACTTATTGATTATTAAGCGTTAAAACATTTTAGGTAACTTGGTAACTTTGGTAGGTGAATTTTACTCAACTTTTCTTTTGATGAGATAACCGTACACCTGAAGTTTGGGGTGTTTTATCCTTTGGTATTTTAAACTGGTTAATGCTTTACCAATTTTTATATTATTCAACCGCAACCCCAAAGCATTGTTAATGCTGAGCATAATGTCAGTTGCTGTGAGAAACTCTTCGATATTTTCAGATTTTTCAAAATGAGCAGAAATGAGTTCTTGTTCCATAGAAACCTGTGCATATTTTTCATTTCGGTTTTCATTTTCGGTGATGTCTGTTGCGGTTAATTCAGGATTGTAGTTTTTCCTTTTAAAAGCATTGTAATAGGCTTGTGCCCAAACTTTATCAATATCTATTTTTTTGGAATAGTCAAAATCAAAAGAATATACCTCAAAAATCAACCAACGGATGCTCCCCGTTTCATCTGTAAGAAAATCAGTTCTATTGGTAGAACCAACAAACGAACATATCCGTTCCAAAAATTCTGCTTTTCTTGCATATGGCAACCGAATATTGGCACTGCTTTTTGAAATAAAAGATTTTAAAGTGTTTACATCAGATTTGGACAAAACTGCCAATTCATCGAGATTACAAATCAAATTCTTACAAATAGAAATAATTCCGTCTTTGTCGATAGAAATATTTTCAGTGTAATAATTTTCTAATTTTGGAGGAATTAAAAATCGTAAAAAAGAGGATTTTCCTGAATTTTGATGCGAAGCTAAAACCAACGATTGTTTATTTACATATCCTTTGTTTAGTGAACACAAAACCGCTCTTGTCAACCACTTTTCAAAATGATAACGAAATGCTATATCGTCGTTTGTCCTGAGGTATGAGCTAAGTTTATATATATAATCTTCTCCGTTCCAACTTTCTAAATTTTCAAAATATTCACGAATAGGGTTGTATTGCTTTATCAAATGACTTCTTACCAGAATTTCCAACTTGTTCATATTGATTTCAATACCAGATTGAGCCAATTCAATAAGCAAAGAATTAATGTTTAGGATTGACCAACTTTCACTTTTTTCTTTTAACTGAATTTCTAATTCCAAAGCAATGATATTGAAACGAATGTTATATTTTTCGTTCAAATAATGAATCGTTCTGTCGTAAATAGTTTTCGAAGGTGTATCGGATTGATATAAGTTTTTTTGTTCGTTCATAACCTATTTCTTTTTTCGATTATGAGTATATTCCAATACTTCCGATTCAATTTCCTGTATGGTTTTCTTTTTTCCTTTAGAAATCCATTCTAAAATTTCCTCTTCAAAAAAATACAGTTTCTTCCCATTCTTGTAACAGGGGATTTTTCGTTGTCTTACAAGCGTGTAAATGGTAGGTTTTGCTTTTCCTATTATTCGACTTACTTCATCAATACCAATAGGAATGCGTTTTTCTTTAGATTCAGGTTTTTGTACATTCTGAACCATCGTTTTTATTTGAGCAATTTCGCTTGCTAAATGCGCTACTGCTTTCGGCAGGTTTTCAAAAGAAATTTCATTTATATCCATAACGATCGTTGTTAATTGTTATGATGCAAATGAAAAAAGTGTTTTCTCTGTGATTACGATAAACACGCAATCACAGAGAAAACACTTAATTAACACAGTGTTTTATTAATTATTGGTAATTAGTCACTGGAAAAATTATCTGTAATCTTGATAATTCCTTTTTTGGCATCATCTTTTAAGTGAGATTTAATACTGTCAACTTCGATATCTTCAAGTGCTAAAAACGCCATTTTTAATAATTTTGAAACTTCTTCCTGTTTGATAGGTTTAAAATGATTCCATAGATTCCACCCAAAATGATACAAATCGAGATTTGATAAATCGGTTACTTTGATAGGTTTTAAGTTTTCAAAATCTAATTTTTCTGCATACATTTTTACATAATCGCACAATAATTTTAAATCTTCATCGGTAGTATAGAGTGCAAATTCTTTTTGTGTATACTGAATAGCAACATCGATTTTAGTTTGTTTTTGATTTGTAATTATAGTTTGTTGTTCTATTTTTATTTCTTCAATAGTTCTATTTACAATATTATCTTCAGACAATTCGAGTTGAATAATTGGTTCTTTTTGTTCAGCTATATTTTTAATTTGATTTTCTGATGATTCTACTTCTTTGTTCTTGAAAAAGAATTTTAATATACGACCTACCAATTCATTAAGAAACAAACTTAAAATTGCAAACAATAAAATTCCAAATCCAATACAAATCCAAAAAAAGGCATTGGCTGTGTATTCATCAGCGCCTTTTCCTATTAACACCAATCTTCCGACGACACCTATCAAGACGCAAACTAAAAGTACAGGCAGATACATTACAATATTTTCAAAGTATTTTATTTTCATTTCGGTTTATTTTTTAGTGATTCTAATTGTATCGCCTCCGAAGCTTTGTTTTTCTTTTCGTCCACTACTTTAGCATAGATTTGAGTCGTTTTTACGTTGGTATGACCCAACATTTTGCTAACCGTATAAATGTCTGTTCCGTTGGATAATTGCAATGTTGCAAATGTATGACGGAAGCAATGGAACGTAATACTTTTCTTAATATTCGCTGATTCAACCCATTTTTTCAGAGGACGTGATATCCAAGACGGGTCTGTTAAATCTTCAAAAACAAGTTGTTCAGGAAGTCGTGGTTCCCCACAAAGTTGAAAAGCCTGCTGAGAAATAGGCATATATTCAACACCTTTTGTCTTTTTCTGTGTAAAATGCAATTTAACCAAACCATCTTCTATGCTAATCTCTTTCCAACGGAGTTTT
The DNA here is from genome assembly GCA_947631175.1 of uncultured Flavobacterium sp. GTDB lineage: Bacteria > Bacteroidota > Bacteroidia > Flavobacteriales > Flavobacteriaceae > Flavobacterium. The sequence continues at coordinate 8,716 of CANRKI010000004.1, read as the reverse complement.
TGAATATCAGAATGTCTCAATCCAGTAAGTGCTGAGAAAAGAGCAGCTCTCTTAAGAACTTCTTTTTCACAAGGTGTTGATGCCAAAGTATTCAATTCTTCAATAGTTAGATATTCTCTTCTTGAATCTTGCTCAGGAATCCCCTTTATTTTTGAAGATATATCAACAGTTAAATATCCGTCAACAAACGCCTGTTTTAAAGCAGCTTTAAAAATAGAAAAATAGGTTGCCGCAGTATTTCGGGAAATTGTTCCTTTTCTGTTTCCACCAAGCGGAGCTGATAATAAAAAGAGTTTAAAATCTTCCACCATTTTAGTATCAATTTGAGAAAACATCAAGTTATCTCCAGCATAATTTTTTAAAAACTCTTTGGTTCGATTCCAATTAATTTGAATAGATTTTGAACTTTTAGCGTGTCTTTTAGCTCCTGCTTTTACGATGTATTCAATAAAATTCTCTTGTCCTTTTTCTCTCTGTTCAACTAATAAACTATCTGTATCAGTGTATAAATCAATATTATCGTATTCTTTTTGACGAAGTTTACGAATTCCGTCTGCATACAACATTATTTCACGGTCATTTTCGCTCTTACAAACGATTATTCCGTTATCATTCCGTTTTGGTTTGTAGGATTTTGTACCTTCTGCATCTGTACGGGCAGTTCTTTTTTTATCCCACTCTACCGTTGTTACAATCCTATTCAAATATTCACGTATTCTTTGAGGAGTTTTCTTTCCGGAAATCTGTACAGGATAACTCTCTATATAAACGTACCATTCTTTTCGGTCTTCTGCTTTTCGAAGACGTACAGTTACTTTTGTTTTCGATAATTGTTTCATATAAAATTATTTCCGTTATACAAATTGTCAATTTCTATTTTGGGAGCATATACATACTTCCCAATCTGTCTGGTCGGAATTGAATATTTTCTAATATGTTTGTAAACAGTACTTTCTGATATTTGAAACCTCTTAGCTATTTCACCAATAGAATAGCAATCTTCTTTTTCAAGACTGTATAATTTTTTCTTCGGATCAGTTTTAACCTCTGGTGAGGTCTGAGAGAGTGGAAAAATTTCTTCCATCACTTTACGCTCTAATCTTACAAGACGAGTTCCAAAATTAACAGCTGGAATTTTTTCTTGACGAACAAGCCGATAAAGAGTAGATTTAGCAATACCAAAAAGTACGGTTGCTTCTGGAACAGAAATAAACAATCTATCCTCTGGTATTTTATCTACTAATGTTTTCACTCTCTCTTCTTTCTTAAGCTGTAACATCTTTTGTTTATACCCTTTTTTACTGCATTTATCCGAACAATAAACAGAGGTTACTCTTTTGGGAGTAAATTGTTCATCACAGACAAGACATTGTTTTTTCATTCTATTCATCACCCATATTTATTGATTAAGATATCATAAGTATCTATAAGTTCCATTTCATCCCCCTTTACGTTCCGATACAATTATGGTACAAATATATGATAAAAAACGATTAAAAAAGAGTAAAATAAAAAAGGATAAAAATTAAAAAACGCCGTAAACATTACATTTACAGCGTTTTACTACTAATTATTAAGTGATATTAATCATTAATTATTTCACTTCTTCAAAATCTACATCTTGAGTAGCATCATCACCACCTTGGTTTGGTTGCGCTTGTTGAGCACCACCTTGTTCCTGAGCTTTGTACATTTCTTCAGAAGCTGCTTTCCAAGCTTCGTTGATTTTGTCTAAAGCTGGAGCGATAGTATCTACATTACGAGTTTCGTAAGCTGCTTTTAATTCAACTAAAGCACCTTCGATGTTAGATTTGTTATCTGCAGATAATTTATCACCAAACTCTTTTAATTGATTTTCTGTTTGGAAAATCATTGAGTCCGCTTCGTTTAATTTATCAGCAGTTTCTTTTGCTTTTTTATCCGCTTCAGCGTTAGCTTCAGCTTCTTGTTTCATTCTTTCAATTTCTTCAGCTGTTAAACCAGAAGAAGCTTCGATACGAATATCGTGAGATTTACCTGTACCTTTATCTGTTGCAGATACTTTGATGATACCATTAGCATCAATATCAAAAGTAACTTCGATTTGAGGCACTCCTCTTTGTGCTGGTGGTAAACCTTCTAAGTGGAAACGACCAATAGTTTTGTTATCGTTAGCCATTGCACGTTCACCTTGTAACACGTGAATTTCAACTGATGGTTGGTTATCTACAGCTGTAGAGAAAATCTGAGATTTTTTAGTTGGAATTGTAGTGTTAGATTCGATTAACTTAGTGAACACACCACCCATAGTTTCGATACCTAAAGAAAGTGGCGTAACGTCTAATAATAATACGTCTTTCACATCTCCTGTTAATACACCACCTTGAATAGCAGCTCCTACAGCAACAACCTCGTCTGGATTAACTCCTTTAGATGGTTTTTTACCGAAGAATTTTTCTACTTGTTCTTGGATTACTGGAATACGAGTTGATCCACCTACTAAAATAACTTCATCGATATCTGATGTAGATAAACCTGCATCTTTTAACGCTTTAGCAACTGGTTCCATAGAACGTTTTACTAAAGTATCAGCTAATTGTTCGAATTTAGCACGAGTTAATGTTTGTACTAAGTGTTTAGGTCCTGTAGCTGTAGCAGTTACGTATGGTAAGTTAATTTCTGTTTGAGCAGAAGCAGATAATTCAATCTTAGCTTTTTCAGCAGCTTCTTTTAAACGTTGTAAAGCCATTGGGTCTTGACGTAAGTCTACACCTTCAGCAGCTTGGAATTCGTTTGCTAACCAGTCAATAATTACTTTATCAAAATCGTCACCACCTAAGTGTGTATCACCGTTTGTAGATAACACTTCGAATACACCATCACCTAATTCAAGGATCGAAATATCGAAAGTACCACCACCTAAGTCATAAACAGCAATTTTTTTATCGTCTCCACTTTTATCTAAACCATATGCTAACGCAGCAGCAGTTGGTTCGTTAATGATACGCATAACTTCTAAACCTGCAATTTGCCCAGCTTCTTTAGTTGCTTGACGTTGAGCATCGTTAAAATATGCTGGTACAGTAATAACTGCTTGAGTAACTGGTTGCCCTAAATAATCTTCAGCAGTTTTTTTCATTTTTTGTAAAGTCATTGCAGAAATTTCTTGAGCCGTGTATAAACGACCATCAATATCTACACGAGGTGTATCGTTATCACCTTTAACAACTTTGTATGCTACGTGGCTTAATTCACTCGCTACATCAGAGTATTTCTCTCCCATGAAACGTTTAATCGAAGCAATAGTTTTTGTTGGGTTAGTTACTGCTTGACGTTTTGCAGGATCACCAACTTTAATTTCTCCACCTTCTACGAAAGCGATAACTGATGGAGTAGTTCTTTTACCTTCCGCATTTGGAATAACCACTGGCTCGTTACCTTCCATTACAGATACACAAGAGTTTGTTGTTCCTAAGTCAATACCAATAATTTTACTCATAATATTTATTGTATGTTAAATTCTTTTATTTGTTACTAATTGTACTAAAAACATTTTTTAGTTGCTAGTGAATAGTCAATCTTTATGCCAAATGCTTTTTTTGATTATTTTTTTTACACCTGCCTTTTTTTATGTCATATTGTCATATTTAGCAATAAAAAAACTGTCTTTAATAGTATAAAAAATATTTTTTCACTCTTTTTATCATGTCAGTAAAAATCTTTAACATTTATTTAATATTTAAGTTCGGTATTTACCGAACTAATTTTTAACTTTGTTGTTTCCAAAAAATAGTAACTCGAAAGAATGGATAGTAAACAAGAAAAGTTAATTAATTCTTACACAACTCACTTTAATAAAAATTTTAATCTTGCTCCGTTACAAGCTAAAATCATGGCCTATATTTTAATTATGGGTAAAAAAAGTGGGGTCACATTTGAGGATGTTTTAACTTATACTCAAGCTAGTAAAAGCTCTGTATCTACAACCTTAAATTCTTTAATGGATCGTAACAGTATTACGTACCACCACAAACCGCATGACCGAAAAAAATATTTTACTCCAAATAAACTATCCTCTTTATTAGAGCGCACAATACGCATAATTCAATCCGAGTTATTACTATTGGTTGATATGATAGATTATTATGAAGGTATTGAGGAAAATGAAACGGATACGAAACAAATTAACAACATTCGAATCTATAAAAACCATTTAGAGGGAATAGAAGTTTCTGTTCGAGAAACTTTACAAAAATTAGAATAATCATTAAAAGCAACATAAATATACTTCGTAAAAACATGAAAAAACAATCATTTGTACTTATTGCTTTATTTGGACTGTTAACCTTTGTATCATGTAACAATGATGCAAAACAGGCGGATGCAGCGCAAGCTCAGACACAACAACCTATGTCGCTAAAAGCTATAAAAGTGGTTAAATCAAGTACAGAAATTTTTCAGGAATATCCTGCTAAAATTGAAGGTTTACAAAACGTAGAAATTAGACCTAAAGCTAACGGTTTTATAGAAAAAATATTTGTAGATGAAGGGCAACAAGTTAAAAAAGGACAATTATTATTTAAACTTGAAACTCAAACATTAACACAAGATGCAGCAGCAGCTAAAGCAGCAGTTAATGCAGCTCAGGTTGAAGTTGATCGTTTAAAACCACTTGTTGAAAAAGGCATTGTAGGGAAAGTATTACTTGAAACGGCACAAGCTAGATTAGCGCAAGCCAAAGCATCTTACAGCAGTATTGCAGCAAACATAAATTACGCAAACGTTACTTCACCAGTAAATGGCGTTATTGGTGCGTTGCCTCACAAAGTTGGTGCTTTAGTAAGTTCTACAATCACTCCTGCCCTAACAACCGTTTCTGACACTCGTGAAATTAGAGCTTATTTTAACTTAAATGAGAAACAAATGCTAGCTTTCTCGAAACAAGTAAACGGAGCTACAACTGCAGAAAAAATAAAAAATGCGCCTAATGTAAGTTTAAAATTAGTAGACAACTCTATTTATTCTGAAACAGGAAAAGTTGCAGCTATAAATGGTTTAGTTGATGCAACTACAGGTGCTACACAATTTAGAGCCGATTTTAAAAACCCACAAGCAATTTTAAGATCAGGAGCTAGTGCTACAATTTTATTGCCTTCAAAATTCGAAAATGCGATTGTGGTTCCACAATATGCTGTAATGGATTTACAAGGAAAAAATTTAATATATGTGGTAAAAGACGGAAAGGCAGTTTCTAAAACTGTTGAAATTTTAAATCAAACAGATAGAGAATATATTATTGCATCTGGTTTAGAAGAAGGAGAAGTTTTAATTACTGAAGCACTTGCAAAATTAAAAGACGGACAACCAGTAACTCCTGTTTTTGAAACAGAAAATAAAACGCAAGAAAACACTAATACATCTAAATAGTAATTATTAATTATGTTAAAAACATTTATTGAAAGACCTGTACTTTCAACGGTAATTTCTATCTTACTTACCATTTTAGGGATATTAGGATTGATTTCTTTACCGTTAGAACAGTATCCAGAAATTGCACCACCTACAGTACAAGTTAGTGCGACTTACACAGGAGCGAATGCTGAAACTGTTTTAAACTCGGTTATCATTCCGTTAGAGGAGCAAATAAACGGGGTAGAAAATATGACGTACATGACATCATCTGCCTCAAATGATGGAAATGCGAGTATATCTGTGTTTTTTGAATTAGGAACAAACCCTGATATGGCAGCGGTAAACGTACAAAACCGTGTAGCTAGAGCTACAAGTAAATTACCAGCCATCGTAAATCAAACTGGGGTAACAACGGTTAAGTCACAAAACTCAGCCTTAATGTTCGTTTCATTTTATTCAGAGAATCCAAATTATGATGGAACCTTTGTACAAAACTTTGCTAACATTAACATTGTACCAAAACTACAACGTGTTAAAGGTGTTGGTCAGGTAACTGTATTTGGTGCCAAAGATTACTCGATGCGTATTTGGATTGATCCAGAAAAAATGTCAGCCTATAAAATCACACCTTCTGATATTCAAGCGGCTTTACAAGAGCAAAATATTGAAGCGGCACCAGGTAAATTTGGTGACAATTCGGACGGTGTTTACGAATATGCTATTAAATATACGGGACGTTTTAATAAGGAATCTCAGTACGAAGATATCATTTTAAAAACCTTAGGTAATAACAATTACGTACGCTTACAAGATGTTGCTAAAGTAGAACTTGGTGCTTTTAACTACTCTGTAAACAACTACGGAATGGGAAAACCAGGGGTTGCTATGGGAATCTTCCAAACTTCGGGTTCTAATGCCAACGAAATTACTACCGAATTAAATAGAATTTTACAAGAAGAAGCTAAATCTTTCCCAGAAGGTATTAAATATGTAGTACCTATGGACTCTAAGACCTTTCTTGACGCTTCTATCAACAAAGTAATAAGCACTTTAATCGAAGCGTTTATCTTAGTTTTTATTGTAGTTTACTTATTCTTACAAGATTTACGTTCTACATTAATTCCTGGTATCGCAGTACCGGTAGCAATTATTGGTACGTTCTTTTTCTTACAATTATTTGGTTTCTCAATCAACATGCTTACTCTATTTGCAATGATTTTAGCCATTGGTATTGTAGTTGACGATGCCATTGTTGTGGTTGAAGCCGTCCATGCGAAATTAGAAGAAGGTTATACTGATGCTAAAGAAGCTACCATTTCTGCCATGAACGAAATTACAGGCGCTATTGTTTCTATTACTTTAGTAATGTCTGCCGTGTTCATTCCAGTATCATTCCTTTCAGGACCATCAGGAGTTTTCTACAAACAATTTGCAATCACTCTTGCGGTATCAATTATCATTTCTGCAATTAATGCATTAACATTATCTCCTGCTTTATGTGCTATTTTATTAAAACCACATCAGCACGGAGAACATAAAAAACAAAACTTTAAAGACCGTTTTTTTGTTGCATTTAATGCTGGTTTTGATAGCCTTACAAATAAATATGTAGGAGCTGTTAAAAAACTTATTTCTAACAAATGGATCACAGGTGTTATTCTTTTAGGAGCTTCAGGTATTGCTTATTGGTTGTTTGCTACTACACCATCAGGATTTATCCCTACTGAAGATCGTGGGGCTATTATGATGGACGTAACCATGCCAGCGGGGACTACCCTACAAGAAACACAAAAAGTTTTATTTCAATTAGATACTTTAATTGCAAGTACTCCTGGAGTTAAAGAACGTATGATGGTTGCCGGACGTAGTATTATTAACTCTGTTAATGGTGGATCGTACGGAATGGGAATTATCAAATTAGATGATTTTGAAAACAGAAAAGATGAATCTTTACAAGTACAAAGCATCGTAAATCAATTATTTGGAAAAGTCGCTCAGTTTAAAGACGCTCGTATCATCTTTATCACACCTCCTTCTGTTCAAGGATTTGGTAATGTCGATGGTTTTGAGTTGAATCTACAAAACAAAAACGACGAAGACTATACAGCAATGAACGCTTCTATTGGTCAGTTCTTGCAAGCATTAAATGCGCGTCCTGAAATTCAGTATGCCATGACAAACTTTAACCCTACTTTCCCACAATACCAAATGGATGTAGATGTTGAGCGTGCTAAAAACTCAGGCGTTTCTGTAACAAATATCATTAATACAATGCAAGGTTACTACGGTGGTTTATATACAACCGATTTTAATCGATTTGGTAAACAATACCGTGTAATGATTCAGGCCGAAGCGAAAGATAGAGATCAATTAGCAAGTATTGATAAAATTAATGTCATCAATGCAGGCGGGCAAATGATTCCAATTTCTCAGTTTGTAACCTTTACAAAAATTTATGGACCAGAAGCTGTTTCACGTTTTAACTTACTTAAATCAGCTAAAGTAACAGGTAAAGCTAACGCTGGATATTCATCAGGTGATGCTATTAAAGCAGTACAAGAAGTTGCCGCACAACATTTACCGGCAAGTTATGGGTACGAATTTTCAGGAATGTCACGTGAAGAAATATTAGCAGGAAACGAATCTGTTTTAATTTTCTTACTATGTTTAGTATTTGTTTACTTCTTATTAGCAGGACAATACGAAAGTTACATTTTACCATTCGCGGTAATATTCTCGTTACCAGTTGGTATCGCGGGTGCAATTATATTTATTAATTTAGCAGGATTAGAAAATAATATTTATTTCCAAGTAGCACTAGTCATGCTTATTGGTTTATTAGCTAAAAATGCCATCTTAATTGTTGAATATGCAGTACAACGTCGTAAACATGGTATGAGTCTATTCGAAGCTGCCTTTGATGGTGCTCAGGCACGTTTACGTCCAATTTTAATGACCTCATTTGCCTTTATTTTAGGATTAGTTCCTTTAGCATTTGCAACAGGTGTTGGGGCTGTCGGAAACAGATCTATTGGTATGGGAGCCGTTGGAGGTATGTTAATTGGTACCTTATTAGGGGTATTTGTAATTCCTGTACTTTTTGTTATTTTCCAAGGTATCCAAGAAAAAGTAAGTCCAATTAAATTTGAACCAAAACCAGAGAACAAAAATGAATAAGCATATTATAAAAGTTTCTGTCGTTGTAGGTGCTAGTTTTTTAATGCAATCTTGTTTTGTGGCTAAAAAATACGAAAGACCTAATTTAAAAGCAGAAGAAAATTTTAGAAGCGAAGTGGTGGAAAAAGACACCACTTCAATAGCTACT
>CANRKI010000003.1 GCA_947631175.1 uncultured Flavobacterium sp. | reverse complement strand
ATGCTACATCATATTTTACTTTTCTTGCCATAAAAAATGCCCCCAAAAGTGTCTAACTTTTTGGGGGCAGTGTAAACGAGATGCTTTTTTGTATTAAGAATTGTTTAGATTGTCATTTTTTTCCTTTAATTCTTCAGATTCGCTAACATTTAAGTCCTTTTTTAATGTTTTATCAACACTTTCTTCATTTTCCAATCGTCTTCTATATAGGTATTTATTGTAATATTTTTCGAATAAAGGAGTTGGAACTCCATCTTCACCTAACAAAAATCCATAAGGGCGTAAACCTTCAACCTTATCAAAAATAATTTTTAAAATTGCCAAAAGTGGAATTGCCAAAAACATACCTGCAATTCCCCAAAGTGATTCGGCTACTATAATACCGAACAGAACAATAAATGAGTTTACTTGTACTTTAGAACCTATAATTTTAGGAGTGATAATATTACCATCGATAGAGTTTACAACAATAACTGATACAATGACCCAAAGTGCTTGTATAGGTTCGCCTGTTGCTAAAGTTACAATGGCTGCTAAAACGGTTGCCGAGAAAATACCGACGTATGGTATTAAATTTAAAATTCCGCATAAGGCAGCAAATAAAAAGGCATATTTAATTCCAATGATGCTAAAAGCAATAAACATCATGATGGTAATGCATACCACCTGAATCATAAGTCCAAATAAATATTTTTTCATTATTATTTGAATGTCTAACACTGCTTCTTTTACTTTTAGTTGGTATTTAGGATTAAAGCACCAAATTAAAAATTTGACTAAATGATTTCTGTACAATAAAATAAAGAATATATAAAGAAAAACAAATGAAGCGGATGCCAGCATGCCAGTAAAAGCACCTACAAATTGCCCAACAAAAGTGGTTCCCTTTTTTAGGGTTGATTCTGCGTTTTCGCTAATATATTCGAGTTGTTGTTTTTCATCTACACCAAAATGATCGTTTATATATACTTGGGCTTGATGAAACAAATCGAGCATTTGGGCTTTAAACTCAGGAACATCATCTTTAAAATGAACTATTTGAGTTCCTAACAAATAAAAAACGCCTATTACAAAGAATACAAATAAAATTGGTGATACTAGTGAGGATACAATTCGTGGAAATTTTAATTTATTTTCCATTAACCTCGCAATTGGTAAAAGCAATAAAGCAATTAAAAAACCAATAAATAGTGGAACTAATATTTTTTGTCCAATAATGCTAACATACACTAATAAATATAAACTTATTAATACACACATTAGTCTCACAATAAAAGGCAGTTTTATAGTATCTGTATTTTCCATAAGTACTTTTTAATTGTAAACGTTTATTTTTTAAATGAATTATAATTTCATTTCAGGAATTTCTCCTTCAATAATTAAAGTTGCCTCTGTGGCTTTTATAATTTCATCTACTGTTACTCCAGGAGCACGTTCTAGTAATTTAAACCCATTTGGAGTTATTTGCATAACAGCTAATTCAGTTACCACTTTTTTAACGCATCCTACACCAGTAAGCGGTAAGGTACATTTTTTTAATATTTTAGATTCCCCCTCTTTGTTAACGTGCATCATTGCAACAATAATGTTTTCGGCAGATGCTACTAAATCCATTGCACCGCCCATACCTTTAACCATTTTACCTGGAATTTTCCAGTTTGCGATATCACCGTTTTCAGAAACTTCCATTGCGCCAAGGATTGTCAAATCTACATGTTGTGAGCGTATCATTCCGAAGCTAGTTGCAGAATCAAAGAAAGCCGCTCCTGGTAAAGTAGTTATGGTTTGTTTTCCTGCGTTAATTAAGTCCGGATCTTCTTCTCCCTCAAACGGAAAAGGTCCCATGCCTAAAACACCGTTTTCACTTTGAAATTCAACGTTTATTCCCTCTGGGATATAGTTAGCGACTAAAGTTGGGATGCCTATACCTAAATTTACATAATACCCATCTTCAAGTTCTTGAGCGATACGTTTTGCAATACCTATTTTATCTAATGCCATAATATTTTACTTAAAAAATTAACGTTGTCTAACGGTTCTGTTTTCAATACGTTTTTCATAATTTTCTCCCTGAAAAATACGTTTTACGTAAATCCCTGGAATGTGAATTTGATTGGGATCTAAAGTTCCAACAGGTACAAGTTCCTCAACCTCAGCAATAGTTATTTTTCCGGCTCCAGCCATGCAAGCATTAAAATTACGAGCCGTTCCTTTAAAAATTAAATTTCCTGATTCGTCACCTTTCCAAGCTTTTACGATGGCAAAATCTGCTTTAAAGGCTTCCTCCAACACGTGCATTTTTCCATTAAATTCACGAACTTCTTTTCCAATAGCCACTTCGGTACCATAACCTGCTGGTGTAAAAAAGGCAGGAATTCCGGCTTGTGCGGCGCGGCATTTTTCGGCTAAAGTTCCTTGTGGAGTAAGCTCTACTTCCAACTCGCCCGAAAGCATTTGTTGTTCGAATATTTTATTTTCTCCTACGTACGAGGAAATCATTTTTTTTATTTGCTTTTTTTGAAGAAGAAGACCCAAACCAAAATCATCTACACCAGCATTGTTTGCGATACAAGTTAGCCCAGATACATTTTGTTTTACAAGTTCGGCGATTGAGTTTTCTGGAATACCACAAAGTCCAAAACCACCAAACATAATAGTCATTCCATTTTTAACATCAAATAAAGCTTCGGCTGCATTATTTACTTTTTTATTAATCATGATGTGAGTTTGTTTATTTTTTATAAAAATAAACAAAAAGCCCTTTAAAAACTGAATTATGTATAAAAAGTTAATCTTATTGAATTGGAGATTTTATATAAAAATCCCCCCAAAAAGTATTTTACTTTTTGGGGGATTAACTATAACTTTTTATTTGATTTCTATTAAAGCAATTCGTTTATTCCCTAAAATAATAATTTTTCCGTTTTTAAGTCTAATAGCATTTTTTACGTTTAATAAATCCTTTTTTTCCATTTCTTTATTGTCGTAAATTTTTCTTTTTGATGCATTTCCTTGTTCATCGATAACAATCATTTGTAGTGCATTTTTCTTTCTGCTTTTTGGATTAGATGAATTTTTATGAGCTACATAAGCTAATTCATTCGCAATTTTAGCTTTATCCTCGTAAATTATATACGAATTATTACCAATTGAAGTTCCAATTATAGATGAAAAATCTAAGTTAATTTGGTACTTAGGTACTTTGGTAATACTTACTAATTTTTCGTCTTTAGTAAATAATAAACTTAAAATATCATTGTAATAATATTTGTAATAGGTTTGGCATCCATATTGCCCACAAACTGTTTTAACTTCTAAAAAATATTGTTCTGCTATAATATTAAAAGATCCATCTTCTCTATATAAAATATCGCGAACTATATAAGGTATTCTATCAACTCTTTTAATTTTTTCAGGGTAAATGCTTCCTAAATCAACCACTAAAGGTTTAGTAACCTCTAAAGTTACTGGATCGATAACACTAGTTAAAAAAGAAAAACTGTCTACATTTTCCTTATTTTTTAAGTTTCCTTTTCTTAAGTTTTGAGCAAAACCTGTAACCACAATTTTTTCGTTATTAACCTGGTTTAAGGTTAAGGAATTCATGTAATGATCTTGTAAATTATATTCTAAAACCTTAACTTCTTTAGTTTGATTGTGAATAGTATATAATTGATAAAACGTATTACTATCGCCTTTTTCTCTATTCCTAGATCTGATGTATTGTTTAACTAAAAAGTATATATTACCATGATTGTCTACCTCAAAACCTACTTCTTGAGCTGAATGATCAAATTCGACAGTTACATCTTTTTCGTAATACATAACGTCTAAATTTTTGTCAAAAACTTTAAACGTGTAGTGTAATTTGTTATTTTTTTTAGCTTCTTTATCAAATATTTTTTTTGCAACTGCAATTTTAGATTTATCAAAACTTTGTCCGTTTACAGCAAAATATTCTGGTGAATCCGTATTAACTTCATCAATAATTTTAATTGGACCTGCATTATAATTTTCATCAATTATAGATGCGTATAAAACCGTTTTATCATCGCTTTTTAATTTTTCGGTAAAAAAGAATTTTATGTCTTTATCTCCAACTAAAGGCTCTTTAATATTATATTTTCCTTTAGACAAATCTAATATTAAGTCTTTCTCTAATTTAAAATTAAGATCTTGATCGTATTGTTTAATAAAAAGCCTATTTTCTTTATTATTATTAAAAATAATAGTATATCCATTATCATTTTGTAGATAATTTAACGCCTTGCTACGACGGGCTACATCGTATTCTTCGGACCACTTAATATCAATTTCTTGACTAAGACTTACTTGATTTATTAGTAAAATAAAAAGTAATAATAATTTTTTCATGCTAATTTTTTGTATGATATTTGCACAAAAATATAACTTAACATGAAATTAACCTATAAAATCTTACTTTTTATATTATTTTCGTCTAACGTTTATTCTCAAGAAAAAAAAACTGAAGAAATTAAGGAAGAAGAAACATATGTAAAGGTAAAAGTCTACTCTCCAACAAAGGATTCAAATTATACAAAAAAATATTCGAGTTGGGCAATTAAAACAGACATTTACCAATATGTGATGGGTGATTTTGCTATTTATGGTGAATATAAAATAGCAAATAGATTATCTGCCGAAGTTGGAGTTGGAGTTACTTATCCGTTTACATGGACTTCTATGAATTTAATTGTAGGTGATGAACCTAGTGATTTTGACGTAGTACAAAATGACAACGAAATGCTTTTTGATGATTTTAAAGACAGAAAAATAGGAATATCTTTAAGAGGGACTTTAAAATATTATTTATCTAACTCATTTGATCCTATTGAAGGTTTTTATATTGGATTACAATACATGACTAGAGATTATAAAAATGGTATTGAAAACCAAACAGTATTAAATGGAAAAACAAGTTATAACTTAGTATTGGGCTTTCAAGAGATCATTTACGAAGGTTTTGTTTTAGATTATAATGTTGGGGTTGGATATGCTATTATTGATAAAGAATTTTTGTTCGGAGATTATAACAACTCAAATAATTACAGAATTGCTGGTGGTACTGTAGCAGTACCAAATCTAACTATTTCTTGTAAAATAGGATTTGGTAATTAATTGCTACAACTTTATATAAAACAAAAAATCCGCTCAATGAGCGGATTTTTTTATACTAAATAGTTTCAATAGCTTTTTTAATACGGCTTAAAACTTCTGTTTTTCCTAAAACTTCCACAATATCAAAAAGGTGTGGTCCTTTCATTTCGCCAACTAAACTTAAACGGAAAGGTTGCATAACTTTACCCATACCAATTTCATTAGTAGCCAACCAATCTTTTACAACTGTTTCAATATTTAAAGAGGTAAAATCCTCAATTGTAGTTAAAACATCAATTAATTGATTCATTAATTCTGGTGTTTCTTCTTTCCAGTTTTTAAACGCTTTTGCATCGTAAGTTGTTGGTGCAACAAAAAAGTAATCAGACAAATCAAATAATTCTGTTACAAAATTAGCACGATCTTTTACTAAGCTTACAATTTTAGTTGCAACAGCATCAGTAACTTCAAAACCTCTATTTTTTAAATCTACTAAAAACATCGAAGCTAATTCTTCATCGCTTTTGTTCATTAAAATTTGGTGATTAAACCATTTATTTTTTTCTGGATCAAATTTAGCTCCTGATTTATTTACACGTTTTAAATCGAATTTCTCGATTAATTCTTCCATTGTAAAAATCTCTTGCTCTGTACCATCATTCCAACCTAATAAAGCTAAAAAGTTAACTACAGCTTCTGGGAAAAATCCTTTTTCACGGTATCCAGACGAAATCGATCCATCCTCAGCTTTCCATTCTAACGGGAAAACAGGGAAACCTAATTTGTCGCCGTCACGTTTAGATAGTTTTCCGTTTCCAACTGGCTTTAAAATTAATGGCAAGTGTGCAAATTCTGGAGCTTGCCAACCAAATGCACGATATAGCATAAAGTGTAATGGTAATGATGGCAACCACTCTTCACCACGAATAACGTGTGTTGTTCCTTGTAAATGATCATCAACAATATTTGCTAAATGATACGTTGGCATACCATCCGACTTGTATAAAACTTTGTCGTCTAATAAGGACGTGTCAAATTTTACTTCGCCACGAATAATATCTTGTAAAACTAATGTTTCGTCAATAGGTGTTTTAAAACGAATTACGTAATGATCATCGTTATATAAACGTGCCTCAAGTTCTTCTTTAGGCATATTTAATGATGTCTTTAACTCATTACGAGTAGAGTGGTTATAGATAAACGTTTTTCCGTTTGCCTCAGCCTCTTTACGCAAAGCATCTAAATCATCCGAAGAGTCAAAAGCATAATACGCCCAACCATCGTGAACCAATTGCATGGCGTAATCTTTATATAAATGTTTGCGGTCTGATTGGCGGTACGGTCCAAATTTCTCGTTTTTACCAATTGTTTCGTCAGGCGAAATTCCTAACCATTCCAGTGCTTCAAAAATATACGCTTCGGCTCCAGGTACAAATCTATTTTGGTCAGTATCTTCAATACGAATATAAAAAGTACCGTTATTTTTTTTTGCGAATAAGTAATTAAATAAAGCGGTTCTTACTCCACCAATATGTAATGGTCCGGTTGGACTGGGTGCAAAACGCACGCGAACTTCTTGTGACATTTTAAATAAAATTTTTTGCAAAGATACAATTATCCATAATCGAAAAACGATATTTCTTATCTTTTATCTATCAAAACAATAGGTTTTCGGCTTAAAGGATTAAATATAATTTTTTGAAGTTCCTCAATCGAGGCAATTTCAACCTTTGGAGTAACTCTAAGTTTTGCTCTAAAATGATCTTTAATTGCGTCAACATCTTCTTCATAATTAGGTTTAAAAGCTAGTTTTATCACAATTTCATCGGTTCCTAAATCGTTGTGCCAAATTTCGATTACGTGACATTCAATCGATTCAAAATTAGCTAAAGCATCGTGCATTGCTGGCGGATATAACGTTGTGCCTTTATATTTTACCATTTGTTGCTTACGTCCTTCAACCGGACCAATTCGATACGAATTTCTGCCGCACTTACAACTTTCCATATGTTTTCGAACCACATCACCTGTTTTAAAACGCACTAACGGTACGCCCTCAACTCCTAAGGTCGTAACAACCAGCTCGCCACTTTCGCCATCGGCAACGGGTTGTTCGTTATCATCTAAAATTTCGGTGATAATTAATTCAGGTATCACATGCCCGCCATTAAAATGTTCACATTCAGTAAAAGCCGAACTCATTTCGGTTGATGCGTAAGTTGAATGAAGTTTAATATTCCACTTTTCGGTAATTCTATTGGCTAAAATTGTAGGTTGCAAATCTGCCGTTCTAAGTGCTTCGCCAATACAAACCACACCTTCAATACTCGATTCTTGGTACGGAATGTTATTTTTTTCGGCAAATTCAATCATTTTTAAAATGAAAGACGGAACGCCTATTAAATATTTTGGTTGATATTTAAAGATACTATCCCATTGCATTTGTGGGATTCCAGATCCAACACGAATCACGCCACAGCCTAACTCTCTTAACCCTAAAAAGTAAGCTAAACCAGCCATAAAACGTCTATCAATAGTAGTCATTAATTGTACTACATCGCCTGGTTTTATACCTGCAATTTTAAAGGAAGTCATTTCGTTAAATGCCAAACGATCCAAATCTTTATCAGTAAGTCCAAAAGTTACAGGTGAACCTAAGGTTCCAGATGTTGTGGCATAATCACGAATTTGATGCATGGGAACGCAAAAAAAATCGTCATTAAACTGCTGCAAATCGTTTTTACATGTCGTTGGAATTTTTTGTAAATCTTCAAGAGTTTTAATTTGATTGATATCGATGTTTTTATCGATAAATAATTTTTTATAAAACGGCGAATTTTGATTTACAAACTGCAATTGTTCTTGTAGTTTTTGCTCCTGAAATTTTTTAATTTCTTGAGCCGACAAGGTATCTACTTGGATTTGCATTTTAATTTTTTATTGATTTTTGAGATGTATTTTTGAATTCGAACTTTATCATTTTCAGTTGCGATTTCGCAAGATAAAGCCTTTGTAAATGTGTTTTTTGCTGCGCGATAATATCCTTTTTTATATTGAATTTGACCGCTAACGTCATACACTTTCCAAAGTTCGGGATTTAATTTCTGAAATTCAATTAAAGTATTTTCGGATATTGCTTTTTTATCCACAACACGATCTAAATCTTTTAACTTTTTTCTATAAATTTCATAGTTTGAGAAAGATGAAGAACGCACAAAATCGGATGCTTTAATATTTTCTTCTTCTACAAATAAATTGTTTTTTGTAAAATCTTCTTCCTTAAAAATATCATTTAAATTATAACAAGCCATTTCGCCAAGTTGATAAGGCGAAGAAGAAACCCACATTTTTAATTGTTCGGGCTGAAAAATTACGGCATGATGTGCGATTAATTGATTCAAGGATTTTTCGTTTCCAAATCCAATATTCACATCGTTTAAACCCGAAGTTTCGCGCAACATTTGAGCCATTTTTCGTGGATTCCATTGTTTAACTTCTGTCAATTTTTCTTCAATTTTTTCAAATCGATATTGTGTATGACTATTTTTAAATGCGGTTACATTTCTTTCATCATCTTTGTACGTTTCACTCTGAAAATGATTGGTACAAATTGTATAATTATGATGTGGCTCGTAAACATCAAATTTTTTAGGAGATATTTCAATAATTACGGCTTTACGTTCACTAGCCGATCCAATTAACAAACTTTCGGCTACAAAAACTTCATGTCGCTTTGCAATTTCAATAGCTTCATTAATATTTTTAGCATATTGTACAATTTCGCGAGCAACTATAGATACGGGCGATTTTGCCTTTAATCCAATATCCGACTTGCCAGCGTTTAAAGTAACCGTAATTCCTTTCACATTCATTCCAGAAACAACGCCAACCATTCCTGGCCACGAAACCGAGGCAAAAGCATAACCTTGATTGGGTTTAATAAATTGAATCAACTTATTTTGTGCAAAGGCTTCACCTACATAAAAATCAAAATTTCGACCTATTAAAAGCTCATTATTTTCGGTATTTTCGTTCCAAACAGCTAACGACGAGCAGCCAACTAAGGCCAAATCTTGCATGGCATGACCAATATCGTGAGCGCCATGTAAATACAAAGCACGCTGAAATTTTGGTGCTACCCAATTGTATTTGTCGTTAGAGAATTGCGCTAATTGATGGATTTCTTTTTGATATTCGTCGGCAATATGCGTATACATTTCGTTGCTGTACCAACGTAAAAAACGAACTAGCATTTTTTGTTTAAAAGTGGAAGGAATGTTTGCTTCAATATTTAAAAAAAAAAACTTTTCTTGATTTTTGTAGAGTTTTTCGGTCAGTAACCCCGAATAATAGCCTATTTCCTTAGGAGAACCGCTAACTTTTAATTCCCAGTTATTAAATTTATTTTTTTGAAGAAAATGCTGATTTACACGAAGTAAGGTATCACTTACATAAGTAAATTCAGATTTATTAAAATCAGCAATTTTTGGTGAATAATCGAACGATTTTTTTACTCCACAACCAGATAAAACACCTAAAAAAATAATGCTGATTGTTTTAATATACCATTTCTTCATGTGCTTTTATTTTAGAAATTAAATAATCTTTACCCAAAATTTCGGCACAGGTTGCAACTGCACCAATAGTAACACCTAAAATTCCGTGCATGTTCACACCTTGTCCAGTAAAATAAAGGTTATCAATTTTAGATTTTGTAGCGATAAAATGATTGAGTGGATTTAATGCACTTTTAACCGGACCGTATAAATTACCCTGATTTACGCCAATATAATCTCGGTACGAAAGTGGCGTAGTGGTGTAATAGGATTCGATTACATTTTTTGCATTCGGAAAAATTTTACAAACTTCACTAACCAAAATATCGGCATAATGTTTTTTAAACGCCTCATAATCGGAACCGCGATCTGTAGGATTTGCGACCGTATTTACAGTATTTTCCCAAGCTTTTACTTTTTCAAAATCCATATAACACAAAATAGTTAAGCTTTCAGCGTATTTCTGATCTTCTTGGTTTGCGTTCATCGCTAACAAAAACTTAGGAACATCTTTAAAAATAGGTTCTACCAAATGCGCATCATTAATAGTTTGATGGAAGTAAAGATTTTTATTCATGTAATGAATTTGATTAGGCTTTAATTTGATAAAAACCGAAAAAGACCCAATTGTATCTTCCAAATTCATGATACGATTGTAATATGCTTTTTTAAAATATTGTTGCCCAACTTGTTGTAAAGTTGTTTTTGGATCGATATTAGATATAAACAATTTGCCAGAAACGGTTTCTCCATTCTTTAAAATCGCTTTTGTAATAACTTTTTGTTCTACTTCGTATTTTACAACTTCACTGTGTTTAAAGATATCCGCGTTATAATTTCGAAGTTGTTTTATAAGTAATCTGGTAATCTGGCTTCCGCCGTTTATACATCGATACGAACTCTCAATATACGAGTTCATGATTAAAGCATGAACATAAAACGGCGTGTTTTTATGCCCAGCATACAACAAACTGTTTCCGTTTAAAACAGCTTGTAACTTTTTATTTTTAGTAAGATTTGTTAGATAATCATACAATCCTAGCTCAAAAACACGCGTATCATAACTGCCTTGAGCAGAAACGTTATAAAGTGGAAATTGAATGCAAATTGATTTAATATCTTCTATATATTGATAGATGTTTTTTTCTTCGGAAGGAAAATATTTCACCAATTGATCAACAAAATTTTGATAACCTTGTGCCAACGGATAAGTAGTAAGATGATCGAAAAAGTGAATCATATCAAAGCAATTTTCATCTAACTTTTTAAGTTTTAAATCTTGCATGATATTTAAATACGAAAAATACGTATGTAAATTCTGTCCTTTATCTAAACCACCAATGTAGTGAACCCCTGTATCAAAAATTGTTTTTTCGCGTACAAAGGTTTGTAAATTTCCTCCGTATTGGTTGTTTTTTTCTAAAACACAAACCTTTTTACCTTCTTTTGCCAAAATTAATGCCGAAACTAAGCCGCCTAAGCCACTGCCTGTAACAACAACATCGTATTGGATATTTGAATTAATTTTTGACAAAGTAAGTGATTTGATTTAATTGCGTTTTAATTCGGAAACCTAATGTCTCAAGTGCAACAATAGATTCTGTATTTTTAATTAAAATTATCTCCGAATACTCCGCTAATTTATTAAAATCTAAATCATTTTTATCTATTTTTTTAGAAATTAAAAGCTTTGATTCAATAATTAATTCATTTGTAAACGTAATATTTCGATGTACATTTAAATAATTAGATTGTGCAATAGCACGTTTTTCATCATTTTCAATAACCGAATGTATTTTTCGACCTGTTTGTTGTAAAGCTAAAATAAAATCGATTTGACCATAATTATCGGCCAAATGCACTATTTTTTCATTCGATTTAAAGTACGAATTCAAAGCGTGATAAGTGGTTTTATTTTGATTAAAATCAGCTTTTACATCATTAATAACGTCTTCTTCTTTATATAAATAACTCCAAAGGAGTTTCTTTTTAAAATAATTTTCGTTTTCTCTTTCCAATCTAAAAACATCAAATTCAGATTTAAAATATTTAGAAATAGCTTTTGTTCTTTCCGAATAGGTTGCGCCAAAACTTAAATCAGAAGCCAAAATTCGCTTGCCAATTTTAGAGGATAATCTTCCGTCATAAACAATAAAATCACCTTTTGGCATCACTTCACTATTACCGTGAATATAGAACGGAACGACATCTAAATTTAATTGTTCGGCCAAATAAAAAGCACCTTTATGAAAACGTTTTACCGTATTATCGTACGATCTGGTTCCTTCTGGAAAAACCATAACCGAATATCCCAATTCAATTTTATCTCGTAATCGTTGTGATCCGCCTTCAATTCCTTCAGAAACAGGGAAAAATCCAGCCGCACGAACTACGCGTCCAAAAACTGGCGAATTCCAAACCCAATCGTTAACAATAAAAATAATTTTAGGAACTCGCATTCCAACCGACAACGTATCCAGAAACGATGTATGGTTCGCAATAATTACGGCTGGTTTTTGAAAAGTTTCGTTATACGGATTTTCGAATTTATTTTTAACATATGGATTTAAATGCAAAACCGATTTCATGTAACTTGACATCAAGTTACTAAAAACATCCTGACGCTTTTTCTTAGAAAATGGTAAGAATTTTAAAACAATTCGAGAAAAAATAGAGGTGAAAAGCGAAGCAAATCCATAATAAATAAAAAACAAAACGCTCAGAATAAACAATCGAAAGGTAATTGGAGATTTGCCTTTTTTAACTCGGTTTATAACCAATATTTTAAATAATAATGGATAAAAAACAAATGTGATTATCACAGCCGAAAACACACCAATTAACGATACACTTGCAATAGAAAGCAAGGCTGGATGTTTGGCAAAAATTAAAGCGCCAATGGCCAAAACCGTTGTTAAAACGGCTAATAAAATAGAAGTTCTATAGGTTTGTAATTCGTTTTTACCAGTTGTGTATTCCTTTTGCAAAGCAGAAGTCATGAAAATGGAAAAATCGACACCATGACCAAAAACCAACGTGCAAACTATGGCACTAAAAATATTGAATTCGATATTAAAAAGTCCCATTAAACCAGCAGTTACCAACCCGGTTAAAGCAATTGGCGTCATGCTAAATAAAACCCACTCGAAACGACGGAAAAAGAACCACAGAATTAAAACAACAGCAATAACCGAATAATCGATTAAATTATTAAAATCAGATTTTAACTGCCCTAAATACGTTTCGTTTAACTGTTTTCGATCTATCGAAATTACATTTTCCAACTTATTAATTTGCGTTAAAAAAGCATCTCTATTCGATTCTTCTAACTTTACAAGAGTTGAAATGGTATAAAATCCATCTTTCTCAGAAATGAAATCTGCCGTTGCTAAAGCTGAAATTTGGTTAAAATCTGCAATAGATAAAACATGTAAAGGTTTTAGAAATTGATTGTAAAAATGGTGATGGGCATTTTCGGCAAAGCCAAATTTTGCACCTTCGGTTTGTAATGTGGTCTGAACATTTACTTGTTTATCTTGCCAAAAGGAATTCCATTTTTGAATAGATTGTTTTTGTTGCTGCTGAGATTGTACAACATTTTGTATGGAATTGTAAGGAAAAATAACCGTATCTAAAACAGCTTTGTCTAACACTATTTCCACAGATTTATGATTTTTCATCACTTCATCAAACGAATTTCCGTAGGAAACTACATAAATAGATTTTGCTTGATTGTGCATCAAACTATCTAGCTTTTGCTCAACTTGTTTTAAATGACTCGGCACAAAATTTAAAGCCGATAAGTCGTTATTATAACCCACTTTTGAAAAAGTGAAAAAACTAATTGCAATAACAAAAACGCAAATTCCAATTAAAACTTTATTCTTTTCGAACGAAATACCCGAAATTTTATCTAAAATAGAGCTATTTTGTAATTTTTCATTTGGTTTATAAATATGCGGAATTATAAGAAGCGAAAAAATTGCAGAACCTAAAATAGCAACCGATGCAAAAATTCCTAAATCTACCAACGCTTCACTATGTACAAAAAGCAAACACAAAAAGGCAACCGCATTGGTCGTTGCACTCATTATTAATGGTTTGGTAATTTCTTTATACAATAATTTAGGGTTGGTGTGGCGCTTATAATGCGTTAAAATATGCAAAGCATAATCGATTGTAATACCTATTAAAACCGCAGAAATACTTAATGAAATTGCAGAAATCGTTGGTTTTATAAGGTATAAAACCGCCAAAGCAAAAGCACCTGCAAAAAGTGTTGGAATAAATATAATGAGCGGAATACTTATTTTTCGATAAAATAAAATAAGTAAAAGCATTAAAGTAGCCATCGAAACTATAATAGTCGAGAAAATATCCGACTTAATTTGTTTGGCGTTTGCATCGGCTACCAAAGTAGCACCAAAGTAACTTATTGTGCCTTTTCCAGTAAATTCTTGATTTAATTTATGCTGAATTCCATATAAATATTCTGCAAAACGAGCACCCGTATCTGTATCCGAATTTTCGAATTTAGGATTGATAAAAAGTACAATTTTACTCGAATCGGCACTTGTTATAAAACCGTTTACTAAAGTAAATCCTGAATTTTTATTTTGATTTTGAAGTTTGTTTAATCCTATTAAAGTTAATCCTAACGGATCTTGCTGAATGTATTTTGAGGCTACAAAACCTGTTGGAGAGATTAACGTGTTAAAATTAGATTGAACTGTAGCTTTTAAACTATCTACTATCAATTTCTTTTCTATCGTTTTGTAATCTTCTTCTTCTAAAAAAAGAGGTAAGTTTTGATTGACAAAAGCATAAGTTTCATCCATTACACTTTCATCAATATAACCTTGAATATCTTTTATAAAAACAGAATCAACTTGAATAGAATCATAAAAGCTTTGCGCCAACAAAGTAGCTTCATCTGTACTTGCCAACTTATCTTTTTCGATTAAAACTGTGATTTTATCCGAAAAATTAAGTTGTTTCATCACTTTAGATGTCACATCTGCCTTTTCGTTCTTAGGAATTATTCGGGTAATATCTTCATTAAACGTAATGTTTGAAGCCAACCATCCACATAATAATAAAAACAGAAAAGCACTTAAAATCCCAACGATTTTATTTTTTTGAAAGAAATTATATAGCGTGTAAAAAAAGTGATGCATAAGGACTAAGTATTCGGAGTTTTATTTTTAACCCACGTAAATAAAACGTAGCTAACAAAACCCAAAATTATAGAAAATATAAATGCCAAAGTAAAACTCCCAATTAGGTATTGAACTAAATTGTTTTCGATAGCTTTAAAAGATATATTTTGAAAGCTAAATGCAACAGTAGACGGATAAATTTCGCTTCCGGTCCATATCGATCCAAAAATAATAATCGGAATCATTGGCGGAATACTAACATTTGAAAAAGTAAAAGCCAAAACCTTATTTAGTTTGAAAAAAACCGCTAAAGTTATGGTTAAAGCTGTATGAAATCCCCAAAATGGAGACAAACCAATAAATGTTCCTAAAGCGACTGAGAGCGCTTTTTTTAACGGACTATCGTTAACAGAAAGGACATCTTCTTTTATAAAACGTTTAAAACTTTTTTTTTTAAAACTTCTAAAAAAGTCGCGTGGTTTGATGTAAACAAAAAGTAAAAAAACTAAAACGGTATTTAAAATACTAATTCGGGTAAAATCACGAAAAGGCCTAAAATGCGAAACCCTTTCTGCAGGATCATAAAGCACCTGAATCGGAATATTTTTAACCGCTACATTATTCCAAGCTGTGCGAACAATTACCTCGATCTCGAACTCGAATTTTGAAGTAAAAAAGCGTTTTGGGATAAAATGTAACGGATACGCTCGGTATCCCGATTGTGTATCGGTCAACTCAATTCCGGTTTCGAACTTAAACCAAAAATTCGAAAACTTATTTCCAAAACTACTTTTTTTAGGAACCGAATCGTGCGCCATATTTCGGCTACCAATTAACAAAACAGGTGAAGTTGCCTTTTCGATTTCATTAAAAAAAAAGGGCAAATCTTGTGGATAATGTTGCCCGTCCGAATCAATAGTAATCGCGTAATCATAACCTAAAGCCAAAGCCTTTTTAAACCCCGCTTGCAAAGCCTTTCCTTTTCCTTTATTTTCAGAAAAATGCACCTTTGTAATGTGCGAATATTCCAACAAAATTTCTGACGTAGTATCCGTCGACCCGTCGTTTACAACAATCACATTTTGTGTATATTCCAAAACACCATCTAAAACGCGCTTTAATGTTTTATGATTGTTGTATGTAGGAATAAGAACACAAATTTTATTTTGTAGTAACGAGTTTGTAGGCATTATTTTAAGTTATTAACCTCTTGTTTAGAGAATTTTTTTGAAGAAGCAACATAATTTCTAATTGCTTTTTTAACGTCCAAATCGGCAGTAGCAAATCCTGCAAAAACAACTTTTTTATCGTCGTCAATGTTGCTATTGTATTTTAAAATTGCTGGCGTATTTTGCTGAATTACCAAACGAATAAATCGCGCCTCAACATGTTTTGGATTTTTATCGATTAACGCATTTAAAGCCAAAGCGCCACTTTTAAAATACTCTTTTTTATTTTTTCGATCGGTCTCAAATTTTGATTGAATCATTTTTCCCGCCGCTTTATAAGCCAAAGCTGAAACCGAATCGTCTTTTAAATCTGAACTTTGTTTAAAAAAAACTTCGGCATTGGTTTTATTGGTATGTGCAGTTGCAAAACCAGATCGAACCGAGGCCAAATCCGTAAAAAAAACAAATAAAAAAATCGATAAAAACGAAATAAAACTATGCATAATTTACTTTTTTATTTGGTACACACTACTCAATTTTAATGCCGTAGTTTCACCAAAAAATGTAGTGTTTTTTACCTTAACTTCGGTTTCGGATTTTGTAATATCAAGTTCCAAAACCAAATCCGGATTAATTTCCGGATTAATTAAAGCCATAAACTTAATGTTATTTGATTGTATTAATTGCAAATTAACCTCACAAATATCTTGAGTTAATTCCTTAATAATTTGCATCATACAAACCCCAGGCGTAACCGGATTATTAGGGAAATGTCCTTTAAAAATCTCGTGATTTGGGTTTAGCGAAATCTCAAATTTATATTTAAAATCGTCGATTTGTTGCGTGTTTGTAACTTTATAAAAAGTTGGAAATAACATAATTTAGTTTTTGATTAAACAAATATAACGTTAATTTTTAAAAATTAAAAAACTAGGCTTATTAAAGCTTTGGGCGTTACCCGCCGTAAAGTTACTTCCCTAATACTTAATTAATTTGGCGGGTCGCGCTGTACGCACTCGCTCTTACGCCATTTCATTTTGTAAGGAGCTCAAACAAAGCTTGCATCGCTAACGCAATACAACCATGTTTTTGAAGTTTTACTTTGCATTAGGGATTGAGCGATTGTTGGAGCACATTTTGTAATGCAATGGAAAAATTGCGACTCGCGAAAGCCCGACGCGCTCACTAAAAAGCGCGGAATGCCCAAAAATAAAAAACACTTAACCAAAAGTAGCTAAGTGTTTGTGTTTTATAATTTGTATTGCACGCCAAGACTTAAAACATGGTTATACCCATTTTCTGAGTAATAATAGTTGTTGTTTACTTGGTAAGAATCTATGGCAGATATTACTCCTTTTTTTAGTCTGCCTTGAATGGTAATTTTATTAGAAATATTAAATCCTACTCCTAGATTAAAAGTTAAATCGACGCCGTTGTAGTTGTAATCTTTAGTTTTATCTAAAAAATCTAATCCTGGACCAAATTCTATAAAAACATTTTTTGCGGTAAAGCGATTAATAATATTTAAACTAATGTAATTTGCATCAATGTCCTTTTTAATTATTTCATGATTGCCTTGGTTATTGTATCCTTCATACACCACATTTTTAGCTCCTTGAGCCGAATAATTTATTTCAGGATTTAAGGTGTAAAAGCGCGTAAATTCTAACGGAAGAGATATTCCTAAATAAAATGCTGTTTTAGAATCTGATTCAACACTAGAAAAACTCGCACTATTTAAACCGCCACGAATGGCAATATTAAAAATCTCTCGTTTTTGAGTTTCTTCTTGAGCTTGTAAAAAAAATCCGATTAGTAAAGCCGGAAATAAAAAGAAGTTTTTCATTATATTTAATTGTTTAACAATCAAATATAAATTAAAAATCCGTATTAATTAACTCAATTTCAATATTAAAATCCAAATGAGTCAGTTTTATTTTTTGGACTTTATTTTGCGTTACATCTAAATAACTTATTTTAAGTTTTTGTTTGCTTTTTGCAAATTCTATGGTTTGCAATTGCTCGTTTTTATAAGTTAAGTAGTAGTTATTGTTGTTTTTTTCGGATTTATATATGGTATCCGTATTTTGGTTTGCAACCTGATTAACTTGCCAATATTGGGTTAACATAATTCGGAAATCTCTACTCAATAAATTTAATATTACTTTTCGGTCTAAATCTGGAATTGCGTAATTTTTAGAGTACGAATTTTCGTTAATTGTTAAGTCTAAAAGTGTGTTTCCAAATTCGGTAGTTAATAAAACGCGATGTTGGTTATTTTGTACTGGTTTTATTACCAATAAACCTGTAATGGTATTGCCCAAAGCTTCGATTTTTGTGTTGTAAACAAACTCAGAATTTGAGTCAGAAAAATACGTGTTTTGTACCGTTTTAACCAACGGTTTAAAATTAGCGTTAGGCTGATAGCTTTTGCACGAAGCAAACAAAATTAAAACTAAACTAAAGTGTAAAAACCGAATCATTTACCGATGCGTTTATTTTTTTATTTGTGAATTTAATAAGTGTGTAATCGTTATTTGGCTCGATCATTTTGGTTTGTTCGACCAATTGTCCGTTTTTATCAAAATACAATTCAATTTCCTTTACATATTTCGCTAAATCTTTGGCTTTAGGTTTTAAATTCACAATAATTTCATTGTTGTTTTTAAAATACGAAATAGTAAATTCTTGATCATCAAACATACTTCCAGAAATTGTTCCCGAAATTAGTTTACTAAGTTTTTCGAATTGTTTATTGGTTGCCAAATCGACGGTCGATTTTTTACCTTGATTGTTTACAAAAAGCTTTTTGTCTTTAAAAACAACCGCGTATTTAGTTGGAGAAAGATATTCCCATTTTAATTTTTCGTCGGATTTTAAATATAATTTTCCTGTTGAAGTTATGGGTTTTGATAAAAAACTGATGTGCTTGGTTTGGGTAAAATCAGCCGTTAAGCTTTGTAAAGCTTTTGACTCGGAAGTCACTTTTTTTTGAAAAGAAGAAATTTCTGTGGCCGATAACTTAGTTTGCGCAAAGGTAATAGCTTGTAAACTAAATAGGCTAATTAGTGCTAGTATTTTTTTCATTTTGATAAGCCGATTCGTGAATTAATTCCTGCAAAGGTACAATGGTAAATTGTTGTTTTTTAATTTCTACCAATAATTGTTCCAATGCTGTAACCGAGTTAGAAGATGTATCGTGTAACAAGATAATCCCGTTAGGTTTTAACTTTCGCAAAACGCGTTTAACAATTTCCTTTGGTGATTTACTTATGGTATCTAACGAACGAATGTTCCATCCAATACATGTTAAATTGGCTTTTAAAATGGCATTAGAAATAGCAGGATTGCTTACTCCAAAAGGCGGTCTAAACCATTTTGGAGTTACTTTTAAATGCTTTTTAATTGTGTTTTGATTTTGAGTGATTTCTGCTAAAACTTCATTTTTAGACAAAAAACCCATTTTATTGGTGTGCGAATAGGTATGATTTGCTATTGTATGTCCGTTTTTTAAAATGCTTTGAGCAATTTCTGGATATTTTTCAATCTGTTTCCCAATTAAAAAAAAAGTCGCTTTAATTTGGTGTTTTTCGAGCAAGTTTAAAACCTGAGGGGTAAATTCGGTTGGGCCATCATCAAAAGTTAAAGCAAGATGATTTCCATTTTTTTTTCCTTTAAAAACAACAGGAATAAATGTTTGCAAACGCAAATCAAAACTGCTCCAAGCAACTAAACCTAGATAAGTTATTGCTAACGGAAAAATAAACCACAAACTTACTTGATTGGTGAAATAACCAACTAAAATAGCCAGTAAAATCAGTAAAAAAGTAAATTGAAGTAATCTATATCTCAGCATTTTTAAGTAAAACTATAGTATAATCTTTTCCTAAATTTTGATTGATAACTAAAACATTTTCTATTTTATTATCTCCGTTTTTATAAATAAAGTTAGGCGAAGTGGTTTGGGTTTTGATGTAACTCGCCGCCACTTTTAATCCGTAAGCCGAAACCGTATCGTATTGCCCTACCAAATGTTTGTAATGCAAAATGGTTTGCGTGGTAAAAACAGAAAGTATTTGTTGCTGGAATTCTTGATTGTTTTGATCCGAATTTAATCCCAAAATAACGGCATTTATTTGATGAATATCGAGATTATTCTTCTTTAAAAAATCAAAAATCCACATTTTTATATCTAACACTTTGTTGCATAAATCTACATCAACAACCTCAGCATATGTATTTTTTGATTGCAAATTAGAAAGAGATAAAAATGTTGCTCCTTCACTATATTTAGCTGCATTTGGATATTTTTCTGAAGCTACAATTCCTGCGATTTTCAATACATCCATCGTGTGTTGGCTTATCTCATCGATACCACCAACTAAAATATTTTGTTCTTCGCTATTCTGAATTTGCATTACAGCATCTAACAAAGCCATTTCGAAAGAAGAACTTCCGTTTACGTACGTAAAATTGTATCCTTTACATTGTAAACGAAGTGCTATTTGCGCTCCAACAGTATTGTGCGTAGATTGAATGAAGGAAGTTGGCGTTAAAAACTCTTCGTCGTTTTCGATAATCGATTTTAAAAACTTTTCAGAATCCTCAATACAACCCAAACCCGTTCCGGTAATAATTGCATCCGGAATTTCAATTTCGGCTTCATTTAAAGCCATTTGCGAAGCATAAATTCCCATTTTCACTCCTTTTGCCATACGACGAATCATATTTGGCGCAATAAGTTCTTTATACGACGGTTGATTCGCTAAGTTTAAATTTTGAGTAATTGGTAAAAAGGTTTCGGGTGCTTCGTTTTCGTTTTGAAAAGAAACTGCACCAATTCCGTTTATATAACACTTTGCCATTATTTAGTAAAAATTAAAGTGGAACAATTACCTCCAAATCCAAAAGAATTAGATAAAACCGTACTTACACTTGCCGAAGTAAATTCGGTTACCGGTTTTAAATTGAATTCGCTCATTGGAGTTGTGAAATTTAAGTTAGGATAAATACATTGATTCTGAATCGCCAAAACACTGTAAACCGCTTCGATTGCAGCCGCAGCCGCTAAAGTATGTCCTGTAAAGGCTTTTGTAGATGAAAACTTTGGTACATTTTCGCCAAAAGATCTAATTATGGCACGACCTTCGGACAAATCGTTATTTGGTGTTGCAGTTCCGTGCGCGTTTATGTAATCTATTTGATTTGATTTTAAACCTGCCACTTGCAATGCTTTTTCCATAGCTAAATGCGCACCATCTCCGTTTTCTGAAGAGGCGGTTTGGTGATACGCATCGTTTGCATTACCATAACCAGCTACAAACGCTAATATTTCTTTTTTATCTGCGATAGCAACTTCCTCAGCTTCTAAAACCAAATAAGCCGCTGCTTCACCTAAATTTAGTCCTTTTCGGTTTTGATCGAATGGCGTATTGTAGGTATCAGACAAAATCATTAAAGTTTTAAATCCATTGATTGTGAATTTAGAAAGTGCATCCGTTCCGCCAACAATTACGCGTTCTAATTTACCTGACTTAATTAAACGAGCCCCCAACATTATGGCATTTGCCGCCGAAGAACATGCGGTTGAAATCGTTGAAACCAAACCTTGAAGTCCTAATATTTCGGCAATTTCGTGCGATGAATGTCCAGCATCGTGTGAAGTAATGTATTTTGTAATCTCTGGATTATCGAAATATTCGTAAAAATATTTCTCAGTAAAATCCATTCCTCCAACGCTAGTTGAAGAAATGAATCCTGTTTTTCTGTCGTTACAATTGCTAATTTTTGCAGAAGCCAAAGCTTCCTTAGCAGCAACTGCTCCAAGTAATGCGGTACGAGTTAAATTATTAGAACTAGGTAATTGTAATTGGTTAATTAAATCTTGATTAGAAATTTTAATTTCGCCAACCATTATGTCATTTTCATGTCGCGTTTGTAACAAGCTAATACGACTTATACCATGTTTAGCAGTTTTTAACGACATAAAATTTTCGGACACATTGTTTCCAATGGCCGAAATAATTCCCATTCCTGTAATTGCAACTCGCGTCATTTTTATTTATTTGGTACGATTAATAGTAATGTAAGCAGCCATTGTTTCGATAGATTGAAAAATAGATTTTCCTTCTTTCGGGTCTGTTAATTTAATACCGTAATCTTTATCTAACATTACAATAAGTTCTAAAGCATCAATAGAATCAAGACCTAAACCATCTCCAAAAAGTGCATCTCCGTCCTGAATATCTTCTACTGAAATATCTTCTAAGTTTAAAACTTCAATAATTTTTCCTTTTAATTCTGCTTTTAAATTTTCCATTTTATAAAGTTATATTATCTAATTCATTAATTGTGTGTGGTACTTTCCCTTGCTTTTCGACTAAGTACATTATTGCTTGGTATTCGGATTGTAAAACATCAATCCAACCGCATAAAACCTTGTCTACATTTTTATGTTTCATTAAATATTCGGCGTAATTAAACATAAGTTTTGCATCGAATGATTCTGAAAGAAAAAAAGCATTTTCGGTTTGTAATTTATGTTTGATACTTACTTCGCCCATGCAAATATTTGGTAAAGTGTACACAAAAACTGCTGGACTTGGAAAATATTCATCTTTGTTTTGAATGCTTTGCTGATGCTTTAAATCGGTATCTAAACTCGCCGATTTGTTCATAAAAACCAAAGCAATATTGTTTGTGTTTTGTTTTGATAAAATAGGTTCGCTCGCTAAAACTGCCAACTTGCTTAAATTATCCATTTTATAATACTTTGGATATTGGTAGTTTAGAGTTTTAAAAGCGGTTTTTAAAAAAGTAGAAATATCTGTTGATTCAAAATCCTCAAGAATCAATTGGTTATTTACTACTATTTTTTGACTATATATTTTACAAATATCGGTAATATATAAATTTTCCATTACGATACTTTTTTAAGAATTAAAGCTGTGTTACAACCTCCAAATCCACTAGCTGTTTTTAAAGCATATTGAATATTTTTATTTTGATGGGTTGTAATTACATTTATAGCTTGCGATACACCAAGTTCTAGTAATCCTTTATTAGCGATAGCCAAATTATTTGTCATCATTTGGCAAGTAATAACGGTTTCTAACAAACCTGATGCACCTAATGTATGCCCAAAATATCCTTTTAAACTGCTTACAGGAACTTTATTTAACTGCAAACGATCGAAAGCTATTGCTTCCATTTCGTCATTATAAATGGTTGCTGTACCGTGAGATGAAATGTAGTCGATAGCGGAACTTTCAATATCAGCTTCGTTTAAAGCTGAAAGAATACTTTGATACAAACCTTCGCCTGTTCGAGAAGGTCCAGAAATATGGTTGGCATCACTAATTGCTCCATCACCAACAATTTCAATACTCGATTCTGTAGGATCGTTTGCAGAAACATAAGCTGCAGCAACAGCTTCGCCTAAATTTACTCCTTTACGATTGGCATCATATGGCGTACAAGGTTCTGAACTCATGGCTTGAAAACTATTGAATCCAGAAACCACAAACTCGGTTACCTCATCAATTCCAATTACAAAAGCTTCAGTAATCATTTCTGTCTGAATTAATCGTTTTGCAGTAGCTAAAGCTAACGCACCCGAAACGCAAGCATTTGAAACAATGATTGGCTTTTTACGAAATCCAAAAAATATAGCGATTTGTTCGGCTAAAAACGGAATCGAAGCTTCGTCTAAATTATTATCATTTAAAGCAGCGATATCACCTTTTGTAGTTGAAAGGATTAAAGTTGTATTAGGATTTACCGGAAACTTTTGAACCAACGGAACCAAAGCAGCTAACGCCATTTTTACAATTCTAGCATAAGTACTTACATCGTACGCTTCTAACACACCATTTAAAAATTGGTCTGGAATTAAAGATGCATAACAACTTGGTAAATTAGCGAAATTTTGATGTGATAAAATACCTGATTTACCCAATACTAAAGCGTCCCAATTTTCTTGAGCATTTGCACCTAACGACGTGATGTAGTTGTATTGATGTATGTAAACTTTTTTCATGAATTAAAAACCTACTTTTTTCTTCCAATTTTCATAGAAATCGGGATTAGATAATTGTAAAATACCATCGTTATCTATAAAAACCTGAATGGTTTCGCCTAAACAAGCGAGTTTTCCTTCGGGATTAAATATTTTATATTTAAAAACCACTTTTGCAGCGGCTGTGTTTATAAATGTAGTTTCGATGGTTGCAACATCACCGTATTTTAAAGTTGCTTTATGCTCACAACTCGATTTTACAATTGGTGTTGCAAATCCGTTTCGTTGTACATCTAAATACGAAATACCATGTTTTTCGCAAAAGGCTTCGCGACCATCTTCAAAATATTTAATATAATTTCCGTGCCACACAATTCCCAAAGGATCGCACTCATTAAAACGAATGCGAATTTGATGTGTGTCGGTTAAACATTCTTCTGAATTATATATGTCTTTTTTTCTTATCATAAACTAAAGCAACCACAAAGGTTACAATGAAAAATAAAAGTAATAAAATTATTTTGGGTAACATATCAATTATACTTGCTTTACGAAGTAAAACATCATAAAACCCTTCGAGTCCCCAATGCATTGGCGAAATTACGGCAATAAATTGCATAAAACTAGGCATAGCAAAAACCGGAATCCAAACGCCGCCAATGGCTGCTAAAATAATTACAAAAGTAGCTCCAAACGGCGCTGCTTGCTCTTGTGTTTTGGCAATTGTTCCTAGTAAAACTCCAAATCCAATAGCTGCTAATCCGCTAAATAAAGCAACTAAACTTAATGCAAAAAAACGACCTTCTAGACTTAAAGATGGTAATCCTAAATAAGGAAATAAAAATTTACCAATGGCCAACATGGCATAAAATTGTAATAAACTAATAACCAAATAGGTAATTACTTTTCCGGATAAAATTAAATATGTTGGACTTGGACTTGAAAGTAATCGAACCAAAGTTCCTTGATTTTTTTCTTTAACTATGTTAATTGATAGTGGAACGATGATGAAAAAAATGGCAAATAATGTCCAAGCGGGTACATTATGTTGCACAGCGTTAGGTTTGATGCTTTCGTTTGCTATCGGACTTAATTCATTAAAAACAATAAAAGGTTCGCTGTTAAAAGCAAAATCTGTTGTTTCTGAATCGCCCAATTCGTGCTGAAAAGCTTCGTAAATCGCTTTGTTTTCTATTTGAGAAACATATTTTTCGATGGCATTTATCACTCCGTTTTTAAACACACTTTGTGTAGCCGGATCAAAATACATTTTTATTATTTTGGGTTGCAATGGAGTAGGAGCAATAGCTGTTGTATCTACATCTTCACTAAAAGAAAATTGCTCTAAAACCTTAGCAACATTAAAATCGACTTTGGCATTTAAATCGTGAGTTAAGTTTTTGGGCAGCACAAAAGCGAGTTGATATTCGCCACGTTTTACCATGTTTTGGGCTACATTTTCGGTTATTATCTCTTGATTTTTATGCGTTACTAGCTTAAAAACTCCAGCTTGCTCGATTTGATTCTTTATTTTGAAAGAAAGAGAATCCTGATCATTATCAATCCATAAAACCTCGGTAGCTTCGTTATTTAAGGTATCGAAAGATGATTTTTGAATTAATGTAACTGTAATTACCAAAACTATTGGCATTACAAAAAGCGTTATTAAACCTCCTAAATCGCGAGAAAGTAATAACATTTCTTTTTTAACTGCATGCCAAATTTTATAAACCATCTCGTAATTTATCTCCGGTTATTGTTATAAAAACGTCTTCGATAGAAGTGGCGTTCGGAACACTTTGAATTAAATTTTGAGGCGAATCTTCGCAATAAATTTTTCCTTGCTCAATAATTGCAATTCGGGTACAAAAATTCTCGGCTTCTTTTAAATGATGCGAAGTGTAAATAATTGTAGTTCCTTGTTGATTAAATTCTTTTAAAAAAACTAAAATTGCCTTTTGAGATTGTACATCAACACCAACTGTTGGTTCATCTAAAAACAAAACTTTAGGCTGATGCAAAATACCTGCGATTAAATTTACGCGACGCTTCATTCCGCCAGAAAAGGTTTCTATTTTTTTATGAATAAAACTTTCTAATCCCAAGCGAGTTAGTAAATCGATAATTTTATGTTCGAGTTCCTTTCCTTTTAAACCATACATACTTCCAAAAAATAGTAAATTCTCGAAAGCAGTTAAAGTTGGATAAAGTGCATATTCTTGCGGCACAATTCCAATAATTTGTTTTATCTGTTTGGCGTGATTTTTATACGAAAAATTGTGAATAGTAAAACTTCCGGCAGTTGGTTCGAACAAACCACAAAGCATCGACAAAAGTGTAGTTTTACCCGCACCATTTGGTCCAAGTAAACCAAAAATTTCACCTTCACGAATAGATAAACTTAAATCGTGAACAGAAAAATTATCGGCGTTTTTATACTTTTTATAAAGGTTTTGAATATGTACTACAGAAGAATTCAATATTAAATAACTTTTTTCAATCGTTTAAAAAAGCTTTCTTCTAAATCAGCTATTTGAAATAACTGCTTAGAAAGCGATTCGTAAACATCGTTTTGGTTGCTACGTTTTTTATATACTCGAGAGGCGTTAACGGCAAAATCTCGCCATAAGTCTCCAATTTCGGTCATTTCTTTAGAAAATTCTTTTAATTCTGGTTTGTTTATTAATATAGAAGATTCGTCTAAAAAGGCTGCAAAAATGTAACGAAAACCTCCGCCACCTGTTCCAATTTCTTCTTGCATTCGAACCATTTGCGCCAAATAAAAATTAGCTTTTTGCACGCCAACTTTTTTAGGCCATTTCACAATTGCTCGTGCAACCATTCGCATTCCTTTAATTCCAACAATTGGCATCGGCGCAAGCATGTCTCGGCAGGTTTGTTTGATTCCTTTTTTAATAGCGTTTTCTAAATTTAGCTTTTCTGGAATATGAACTGGATAATACAAATGCCCTTTGGGCGCTAAAGCACCTTTTGCAAAACGAACACGTTCTAACTCGTCGCTAGTTAACGTTGTTGTGGTTTGCATAACGGGATCACTAATTAAATAGTTATCATTTTCTTTTCCAAAAACCACTAAGTTATGTGCGTTAAAGTGAAAGCGATATTCGTCTGGAAAGTACGTTAGGTTGTAAACGCCTACTTGTAATCCAGAAGGAATGTTTTGAGCTAAGTTATAGTCTAAAACTGCTTTTGCTTTGTTTTTATCGGAAAATTTAATGCGTTTAATTTTAATTCCTAATCGTTTTGCGGTTCGATTAAAAATCATTCCTGGCAAAGGACGATAGGAAATTGCAGGCGCATGATTTACCTTAATAAAAGGCAAATACACGTAAAATAAGCCCGAACCTATACCAAAAACCATGGGTTCGCTTAAATTAATTCCTTTATTTTTTAATAGATTAGATGCCACACCATTTTCGCAATGTGCCGATTGATGATGGATAAAATCGAGTTTCATTATTCTCCTTTAAAATTTATAAGTTCGTTTAAACTGATTTGAAAAGTATCAGCATATTTTTGTTTGGTTTTTACGGATAGTTTAGTGAAAACGCTTGGTTTTTGATGGCGTTTTACGCGCCACGTCCACATTTCCATATAACTTGCTAAAGTGCTCCAATCCATTTTATTTTTTTCCATAAAATATACAATTGGACTAACTAAACCTTGCTTTACTTGTTGCTTTGCATGTAAAGTACGTTCGTTTAAAACCTCGGCCGTTAAATTCTGCACTAAAGTTTTAGGCTCCCAACCCGAACTTAATTCGGTTGTATAATTTCCGTTATCATCAACGGCATAATACAGCTCTTTTATGTTGTTGTTTAAAAGACTACTTTGATCTTGTGGTACTTCGTATTTTTTCATTGTCTTATACTTTTTGTAAAAACAAATTAATAGTTCCTTTTGCGATTAACTCGGTTTGTAAAAATGTACTTACATCCATGGTACAAATGTTATAATCATCACCTTCAAAACGAGCAATTAGTTCTGCTTTTGTTTCGATAGTTTGATTACAAATTGGTAGTTTTAATATTTCGATTTTTTTGATCGCGCTAATAAAACCAATCACTTTTACATCCAAACTTTCGTCATTAAAATATTTTTGTCCTACAATTGCCGAACAGGTTTGCGCCATGTTTTCAATAATTGCGGTTTCTTGTAAGATATTATCTTTTAAAAAAATAGAATCTACCGGAATTGTATAGGTTGTAATTACATGATTGTTTGAAATATCTGTAATAATATCAACCAAAAGCATGGGCGCGCGATGCGGTAAAAATCGTTTGATATCGAGATTTGATTGAATTTCACAACTCATAATTTAATTTGCAATTACAGTTTTCATTTGTGCTTTCGCAATAACCTTATCGTTACATTTAGATACAATATCGACTAATGTAACCCCTAAAATTTCGTGTAAAATATATACTTCTGTAACAATTAAATCACCGACTTTAGGCAAACTTTCGATTGTTACAGTTTTGATAGAACCAATGTAACCCGTAGGTGCTTTTTCTTTTTTTATATAAAATTGATAACCAGTATATAACGCTACAGATTGCGCCATATGTTCGATTAATCCACCTTCGCTTAACACCAGATTCTGCGCAAAAATGTTATCAGCTTTAACGTTTAATCCCGCCAAAACAAAATGCTCTTTATATTCAAACAACGTATCTACCATAATAACTGGTTCGCGTTGTGGAATGCATTTTTTTATGATTTCTAAATCGGTAATTAGTGAACTTTCCATTAGCAAACCGTTAAATAGGCATACGCGTATGAGAAACGACCACTTTCTGGAACAGAACACATAATACGATCTCCTTTTTTTAATTTACCTGAATGAAATAACTCTTCAAGCATTAAAAATATAGAGGCAGAACCAACATTTCCAACTCGAGCTAAATTCATAAACCATTTATCTTTTACAATTTCTAAATCGGCATTTGCAAATTCGTTATATAAACCATCTACAAAATAATGAGAGGAAACGTGGGGTAAAAAATAATCGATATCGTTAGGTGTGATGTTGTGCTTTTGCATTGCATCAGCCATACTTTCGACTCCTTTTTTAAGGATATGTTCATCTAAAAGTTTTACATCTTGTTTGATAGAGAAAATAGAATTTGGCAACCATTCTGAAGTTTTATAATCGCTCCAAGGTTTAATTGATCCATCTGCTAATTTATCACCACCTGCATACATACAAGCTTCAATTTGATGTGCATACGAA
This sequence comes from uncultured Flavobacterium sp., assembly GCA_947631175.1. Classification (GTDB taxonomy): domain Bacteria; phylum Bacteroidota; class Bacteroidia; order Flavobacteriales; family Flavobacteriaceae; genus Flavobacterium. Next base: position 28,144 of record CANRKI010000003.1, on the reverse strand, counting down.
TAAGATTCCATCCAATTAATTTCTAAATTAAATGCACCGTTTGGTTCATTTTCTAACAAAACAGCACCTGCACCATCAGAAAGCATCCAACGTAAAAAATCTTTTTTGAAAGCAATAATTGGTTGCTCTTCTAAATTCTTTAAATTTTCAATTTCAGCTTCAAATTTATCAGCTAACATCCAAGTCGAAACACGTTCCGAACCGGTACAAACAGCATTATTTGCCATTTGCGATTTAATAGCCATATAGCCATATTTTAAGGCATTCATTCCTGATACACAAACACCAGATGCGGCGTTTATCTCCATACTTTTTCCGCCTAAAAGTCCATGAACCATAGCTGCATGAGAAGGTAAAAATTGATCTGGAGTAGAAGTTCCGCACGACAAAACTTCGATATCATTTACTTGAAATTTATTTGAAAACAACCCTTCAATCGCTAGTCTAGTTAAACTTGCGTTAGAATGTGTAATTTCACCTGTTTTGGTTAGTGCATAATAACGTGATTGTATCCCATTATTTCGCAAAACTATGCGACGCGCTTTAGAATTTGTATCGTTTATTTTTCCTAAATAATCTTCCATTTCATCATTTGAAATAGCATCATTAGGTAAGAATTTAGAAATATTGGTAATGTAAACTTTATTCATTTTTTGTAGTAATTCCTTGGTAATACTGGATTTGCTTTTTTATTTTGAAATATTGTAAAGGTAATGTAATTGTGTGTATTAAATGTACAATGGGTGATAAAATCCAGATTGCTGTAAACAAATAATAATAAAAAAACTTAAGTAAGGTTTTTCTTTTATTTGGATATTTTAAAATAATTCCGGACCAGATTTTAAACATTTTATTGGCTTTTTGATCCATAGAAACGAGGAAATGTCGCACCTCAACCGCTCCATTTTTAATTAAATCAGTTTGTAAACCTTCGTAATTATTTTGTTTTAGATAAGGAAGAATAAGCTTTCCAAAACGAGAACTTTCGGCAATTTCTTTATCCGAAATACCTGCCAAAGGTAAAAATCCCCATACGCGGCGTTTTTCTCCGCTAAAAAGCCAATCTACAATTGTAATTACACTTACTAAATTTATATTTCGATCGACCATTGCAATATTACCTACCAATTTTGCTTGGTTTTGCTTCAGTAAATCCTTTATCTTTTCTTGCGCCATAATCCACATATTTCGGCTTCCGCTAAGTGTGATAACGGGCGTATTTTGTAGCATCGTTTTAGCATATTCACTTTTTAAAAAGGAATTGATTGGAATAGATGGTGATAAATACCAAACCTGATAAGCTAAAATAACCAAATCGAATTTTGTATTTAAAATTGATGTCGAAGGTTTTAAAATTGAAGCTGGAATTTGTTTGAAGGATTCTGGAAACGCATCAAAAAAATCGGTTGCAGGCCATGGAAATGGAAATTGTTTTTCCATCTCAATGTTATAATAAGTTAACGAGACTTCCTCATCGTTTTTAAAAACAGAAAAAGCTGTTTCTACAGCTTCTTTTAATTGTCCTGACTGACTGTAATATATAATTAAAACATTCTTCATTTTACTTATAAATAAGCATTTTCTTACTTTTTAAACTTTGGAAGCCAACGGGCTGTTTGTTTAGAATATTCTACATAATCTTGACCGAAAACACTTATTAAATAAGGTTCTTCATATCTTTCAATATACAAATGAGCAAATCTAAGCCAGATTAAAAACCATACAATTAAAAGTGGAGAACCATAAACTAATATTTGACCCAACAAAACAAAATTAATTGACCAAACCATTGGATGGCGAACATATTTAAATGGACCTATATTTACAACTCTTAATGGTTTTGAAAACGGACTAGGAGAAGCCTTTTTTGTATTGTACATTATGATTGTACAAACTACTGCTAAAAGTGCACCTAAGTTCATAAAAACAATTCCTAACCAATGCGAAAACGTAGATGTGAAATTTATTATATGTAGTTTAAAACCTAAATCTATAAAAAAATTTGGGAAAAGATACATAATAGTAAATGGACCTATAAGTAAATAAATGGCCCCATCAATATGTTTTTTTAAAAATGAAAACATTAAGTTAAGAATTATTTTTTTTTAGTAAATATAGATATATATCTAAAATTAATCACAAATTATTCGATATTTTATCTAACTCTCTTTAAATTAATTTTAACATGAGTATAGAAACAAACAAGGAGCTTATTTATTTAAGCTCCTTGTTTTATTTTGACTCCCAAAAGTTAAAATAATTAAACCACTGATAGGGATATTTTTTTAAGATTGTTGTTACACTTTCGCAATATTCGTTTAATAAAGCTTGGGCATCACGATGTTTTACTTTGGCTTCGCGAGTGTATAGATGATAGTGTAAATTTGGTTCTTTCATTACGTAAACAAACGCAACAGGTACTTTAAGTCTTGAAGCAATTAAGAAAGGTCCGGCTGGAAACTTTGCAGTATGATCTAATAATTTACCTTCTAAAACTTTTGATCCATCAAAATAGCGATCACCAGTAAAACAGATTAACTCGTTATTTGCTAAAGCAGAGTTGATGTCAAAAATGTGTGACATATCTTCTTTAACAAAAATAAATTTAATGGTTGATTTTTGAGAGATGCTTTCTAGATATTCTTTAATGATTGAATGTTCTAAATCTGTGGTTACCAAATTAATTTGACAGTCAAAATCAATATCCGCAAAAAAATGTTCTGCAACTTCAAAATTACCAACGTGGGCGCTAATTAAAATTCCGCCTTTTTTTTGTGCTAATAAATCCTTTAAAATCTCAATTCCATCAAAATCGTAAGTAAATTTATCTCGTAAACCAGCCGAAATAGCAGTTTTATCGATTAAAACCTGTCCAAAAGTAAAATAACTTTTGTATAAACTTACTATAGATTTAAGTAAAGAAAAACCTTGTTTATTTTTAAAGTAATCAAACTGTGTTTTATTGCTTTTCCAACTAAAAAGTAAATAGTAAAAAGCCACAAATACAAGAACTGTATATGCGGCTTTTATTCCTAAATTTTTTATACAATAAACAAAAATTTTATATCCAAGAAGATTTCCTTTGGATTTTCCGCTCCATTGCGTCATAATTTTTTTATTTATTAGCTATTTTATTTTCAACAATAGAATAAAAATCTTCAAAAGTTACCATCGTTTTAAAATCGGCCTCTATCAGTTTTACTCCAAAATTAGATTCGATTAAAACAACTAAGTCAACGTAGTCTAAACTATCTAAATCCAACGATTCTTTTAAGTTTGCCTCTGGTGTAATTACCTCTTGGTCAACTTCGAACTCGTCGATTAATATTTCGTTTAATTGAGTAATAATTTCTCCTCTGTTCATTATTTTTTAAATTTCTTAACTATTATAGCTGAATTTGTCCCTCCAAATCCAAAAGAATTCGACAAATATAAGTCAAATTCTTTTTCTATTGTTTTAGAAACTAAATTTAGTTGTCTTGCATCATCATCTGGATTGTCTAAATTAATATTTGGAGCGATGAAATTATGCTGCATCATTAAGGTAGAATAAATAATTTCTGATGCTCCAGCCATCCAGCATTCGTGTCCCGTCATCGATTTGGTTGAACTTACGTAAGGTTTATCTCCAAAAACCTGATAAATTGCTTTGGCTTCGTTGGCATCACCAATTGGAGTTGATGTAGCATGAGCATTAATATAGGTAATATCCTCTGGATTTAAATTTGCTTGTTGTAACGCACGTTTCATAGCAAGCGCTGGTCCGTCGACATTTGGAGTTGAGATGTGACCGCCGTTAGATGAAAAACCATAACTTAACACTTCAGCAATAATTGGAGCACCACGTTTTATTGCAGATTCATAACTCTCCAAAATAAGCGTAGCACCACCACCCGAAGGAACCAAACCAGTTCGAGCCGAATCGAATGGGCGAGAAGCTAAATTAGGGTGTTGTGCATCGGTTGCAAAAACGCCTAATCCGTCAAAACTTGCCATAGCGTATTTATTGATTTCTTGAGCGCCACCACAAATAATCATATCTTGTAAGCCTTGTTTAATGTACATATAGGCTAAACCAATAGCGTGTGATCCTGATGCACAAGCGGCAGAAATAGTCATATTAATTCCGCGTAATTTAAACAAGGTCGAAAGGTTCATAGTTACAGTCGAATTCATCGACTTAAAAATTGCTCCAGATCCAATTAATTGAGTATCTTTTTTATCACGAGCAATATCAATCGATTCGATTACAGCTTGAGAAACACTATCATTTCCGTATAAAATTCCAACTTCGTTTTCCTCTAAATACGCTTCGGTTAATCCTGCATTTTGCAAAGCTTCGATTGTTGCTAAATACGCATATTCAGATTCTTCGCCCATACTTATACGTTGGCGACGACCTAATTTAGATTTTAAATCTGGCTTCGGAACGCTACCTGTCAATGGTGATTTAAAACCAAAATCAATACGTTCTTGATCGATTACAATTCCAGATTTCCCTTCGAAAAGAGATTGTTTAACCTCTTCTAAATTTGTACCAATACACGAATAAATTCCCATACCGGTTATTACAACTCTATGATCCATAAAATAGAATTTTAAGAGTGAATTCCACCATTAATATTAATAGTTTCGCCTGTAATATAACTTGCTTTTTTAGATGTTAGGAAGGCAACCAAATCAGCTACTTCTTCTGCTTCACCAAAACGGTTTGCAGGAATATTTTTTATCAATTCTGCCTCGTCTAAACTTGCAGTCATGTCGCTTTTAATAAAACCCGGAGCAACCGCATTAACCGTAATTTTACGCTTGGCAACTTCTTGCGCTAAAGCCTTAGTTGCACCAATTAATGCCGCTTTTGCTGCCGAATAGTTTACTTGTCCTGGGGTACCTTTTACGCCAGAAACAGAAACAATGTTTACAATACGTCCGTAGCGATTGCGCAACATTTTTTGGATAAAAAAGTTTGTGACGTTATAAAATCCGTTCACTGATGTGTTAATTACATCACTCCAATCGTTTGGCTGCATCCACATAAACAAACCATCGCGAGTAATACCAGCATTGTTTACAATAACTTCGACCACCGCATCAGGGTTGTTTGTTTGCCAATTGTTTAAAGCTTCATCTGTTTGGTTTTTATCGGCAACATTAAATTTTATTATTTCGGCTGATTTGCCTTCGGCTTTAATTAAAGCCAAAGTTTCCTCGGCAGCTTGCTGATTTCCTTGATAATTTATTAAAATATGGTAGTCCGTTTCGAGAGCTAATTTTACGCAAATTGCTCTACCAATACCACGAGAACCACCGGTTACTAAAGCACATTTCATAAATTATTTTATTTCATTAAATAATCTTTCACGTTTTTTATTGATGGATATAACACACTATCTTGGCTAAAAGCTGGCAAAATAGCACGAATATCATCATAGATTTTACGTGTTTTTGAACTAACTAAATCTTGTTGCTCTAAAATATCAATTGCTTGCATGATTGTAATTGCTTGTACAGCTAAAACCTCGAAAGCATTAATTATAACTTTATTTGTTATCACTGCAGCATTTGTTCCCATACTCACAATATCCTGATTGTCATTGTTATTTGGTATACTATGAATGTACATTGATGTTGATAGCGTTTGGTTTTCGGCTGTTGTTGAGGTAGCCATAAATTGAGCTCCTTGCATTCCAAAGTTAAAACCAAGTTTTCCCATGTTTACAAATGGAGGAAGGATATCATTAATTTTATGATTCAATAAATAGTTTAATTGACGCTCGGCTAACATGGTTAATCTAGTGATAACAAGTTTTAGCTTGTCCATTTCTAAAGAAATATAATCGCCGTGAAAATTACCGCCATGAAAAACGTTTTGCTCCTCGATAGAAACAATTGGATTGTCGTTTGCAGAGTTTATTTCGCGTTCTAAAACATCACCAACATTCGAAATTGTTTCGAAAACAGGTCCTAAAATTTGCGGAACACAACGAATTGAATAATATTCTTGAACTTTATCTTTAAAAACTTCTTCGTTATTGTCTCCCGAATACAAATCTTCTTCGCGCGCTTTTATTAAATTGCTATCCAGTAAATGTTCACGCATAAGTTTTGCGATTTCGCGCTGTCCTTCGTGCAATTTTGCCTGATTTAATGTAAATGAAAAATGATCGTTGTGTGCTTTCACTATTTCATTAATTGCAGATGAAAAGGCAACGGACCAATCTAATAATTTTTGTGCATAATGATGATTGACAATACCAACACCAGTCATTACCGAAGTACCGTTCATGATCGATAAACCTTCACGAATTTCAATACGTATAGGTTTTAGTCCTTCAATTTCAAAAACTTCATTTGTTGGTTTAATTTCACCTTTATAAATCACTTCACCTTCGCCAATTAAAGTTAATGCAACGTGAGCCAATTGTACCAAATCACCACTTGCGCCAACACTTCCGTGTGCGTAAATTACAGGATAAATTTCGCGATTAATTAATTCTTGCATCAAATTAATTACCGTAGGATTTACCCCTGATTTTCCTAATGAAAGCGTATTTAAACGCGCTAACACAGCTGACTTAATCATTTCAGGCTTTAAAACTTCACCAATTCCAGCACAGTGACTTCTAATTAAATTATATTGTAATTGAATCTGTTCTTCTGTCTGAATTCGGTATTGCGCCATTGGTCCAAAACCAGTGTTTACGCCGTAAATAACTTTATCTTTAGAAAAGTGCTTTAAAAACGCATAACTCTCATCAATTCGGTTATATACGTCATCAGCAAAAGTTACTTGTTTATTTCCAAAAACAATTTTTTTAAAATCATCTAAAGATAAATAGGTATTAATACTGCTCATTTAAGAAAAAAAATATAAAAAAAAATTATTATCAAATCAATTTCTAAATATATAGAAATGTATTTACATTTATAGTGAAATTTAGAGTTAACAAATTTATAATAAAAAATACGAAAACACATGCTGAATTCGAACGAAATAACAGATATTTTAATTATAGGAGCAGGCCCATCGGGTTGTGTTGCATCAAGTTATTTGCATAAAATGGGATGTAAAACTATAGTAGTTGAAAAAACAAAATTTCCGAGAATCGTAGTAGGTGAGAGTTTACTGCCACGATCTATGGATCATTTTGAAGAGGCTGGACTACTAGAAAATTTAATGCATAGAGGTTTTGAGAAAAAGCCGGGCGCACGATTTATAAGAGGAAAGGAAATTTGTATTTTTGATTTTGGTAATAAATTTGGTGAAGGTTGGGATTGGACTTGGCAAATTCCGAGAGCTGATTTTGACTTGGCTTTAACTGAAGATTTACAGCAAAAAGGGATAGATTTACGTTTTGAAACTGAAGTCATTGCCGTTGATATAAACGAAACGAAATCAATCACTACGATAAAGGATAAAGAAGGAAAAATAACTAAAATTGAAGCAAAATTTGTTATCGATTGTAGTGGATACGGACGTGTTTTACCTCGAATGTTAGGTTTGGATGCACCATCATCACTAAATCCGCACTCGGCAATATTTACACATATTAAGGATGTAAATAGACCTGAAGGTCGAGAAGGAACTCAAATTTCTTTTGATATCATTGAACAACAAGTATGGCTTTGGGTAATTCCGTTCTCTAATGGTAATACAAGTGTTGGAATAGTAGCTCCAACGGATTATATAGAAAAATTATCGAACGACACTTCTACCAAAAATAAGTTAACCAACGCGATCAATAGTTCTGATTTTTATCGCAATCGCTTTGGTAATTTAGATTTTTTATTTGAGCCAATTCATTTAAAAAATTACTCGACAGCTGTTACTAAAATGTTTGGAACCGGCTATGTATTAACCGGAAATAGTGTCGAGTTTTTAGACCCTGTTTTTTCATCGGGAGTTTGTTTCGCTACCGAATCGGGTTTATTATCAGCTAAATTAGCTTGGAAACAACTTAACGGTGAAACAGTTGATTGGCAAAAAGAATATGCCGATCACATGGAAAAAGGAATAAAAGTTTTTACAACTTATGTAAAAGAATGGTACACAGGAAATTTACAAACTTTATTTTTCCATCAACCAGAAGATCTAGATGTTAAACAAAAAATATGTGCTGTTTTAGCTGGCTATGTTTGGAATGAAGAAAATCCATTTGTAAAAAAACATGAAAATTTAATTAAAAATATGGCTCATTTTATAAATATGAGTAAAGAAAAAGAGGCCAATTAGGCCTCTTTTTTATTTATTTGCTTTTTTAATAACATCTTTTGCAAATTTTTTTGCTAGTAATGAATATGATTCAGAAATTCTGTAACCAGAATTATAATCAAATCCTGCAGCTCCATTACCTTGTACCTTTTCAATGTTTGACTTATATAAAATATTGGTAGGATTTGCAGTTTCAAAAACCGTTAACGTAACATTAATTTTTGCCGGCTGACGCATTACTCCAACATTATATCCAGGGTAAATCCAAGTTGTTTTAATATCTAAAGTATATTTTGAATTTAAGTTTTTATCAGCTTTAATTTCACTCTTTTCAAATCTTTTATTAAACGATTCAATAAATTTAGGTTCATATCTATTTTCGCGATCTGCAAACCAACTTGTTTTAAAATCTTCGTCAGTTCCTTTTTCTTCACGCTTTTTCATTTTATCTGCTAAAAATTTCTCTTCAGTTTCAAATTTATCCACTTTTAAATTAGAGTAATCAAAAGTTAAATTAAACTCATTAATACCTTTTAAATTCTTTAAATCACCAGATTCAATTTTAAATTTTTGAGCGAATAGCGAGATACTTAATAGCAGTAAAACACCTAATAATTTTGTCTTCATATATATTTTTTTTGTAAAACAATATTACAAAAAAAAAGCTTTATTAACAATTGTCAATAAATATAAAAGCTTAAAAATAAATATTTTAAATAATTATTAAACATAGTTATTAACTAACACGAAATAAAATAAACACAAAAAACAGCTTAAAAAAAGGGTTGTTAATTAAGTTATTTGCAAACACTGATAATCAGCAGATTAAGCTATTAACATTTTTGTTGAAAATTATTTAAGTCAAAATGAAAGAAAAATTTGGAAATCAAAACAAATAAAACAATCACAAACTGATATTTAATTTTCAACACTACTTATTAAAAAATATGTCAAAGTCATTAACGATTATAAATAGCTTTATGAACACTTTTAGACAAAAAAGTTATAAAAAAAAGAAGAAACAGAAAGTTGTTAACAACTGTTGATAACTTTATTAAATCTATTGATTTTCAAGAATTTATCTTGTTTAAAAAGTGTTTATAATTGATAAATAAAGCGATAAAAGTATATAAATAAAATAAAAACAAAAAAAGTTATACAGATTATTAACATGCCATCATAATCATAATAAGAAATTTTTAATTTTTTTAATTTTATTTTTAAAAATATATATATGTTAATAAATGTTGATTAAAAATTGTTTCTTGAAAATTTGATATTTGAATAAAAGTTCGATTTGAAAAAAAATACGCGAACTATAAGCAAGTGTTTTTTTTATTTTTTTTTAATGCATTTATTTTCTAAGAATTTTTTAAAATAAAATTTTCATGTCTTTTAAATATTTGTAAAGAGGATGGATTTTTTTTTAAATATTAAATTCTCAGAAGATGCTTTTTATTTAAAAATATTTTAAGACGATTATATTTTTAATTTTGCTATTGCGAGAATTTAATATTTGATTTATTTTTTTTTCTAATCTTAAATTTTCAATTTTAAAAGAAGTTTAATTTTTTGTTTTTAGAATTATTTTCCAGCTTAAAAAAATGAGTTTAAAAGCCTTAATTATGTTTTACATACATTTTGTAATTTCTAGTATAATAATTGCTTAAATACTTAATTTTCGCCATATTTTAAAACCGCCGAGAATTTAATATTTGATAATTTATTCGCTTCGATTTAAAATATTCAATTCTCATTAAGCAATTTAAATTAATATAAGTTTTAATTATTCTTCTTTTTTTATTATTAATTAATTTTAATAGTTAATTTTTTAATTTTAATTTATTTAAAATTGATTTTATTTATTGAATTTGCATTTCAAAAATCTTTGTTTTTTGATTTTTTTTTATTCAAAAAACTGTTGTATTTTTAATTTTCCAACCGAAAATTATACACTTTGAATAACTCAAATTTGATATATAAAAAATTAAAAGAATTTTATAAAAAGTTCTATATCAATGAAATAATAAAAGGAATACTACTTTTTTTAGGTCTCGGACTGTTATATTTCATCTTTATTTCGCTTCTCGAAAATTATTTTTGGCTTTCCGGAACTATTCGCGGGCTATTATTTTGGACATTTATTGTCGTAGAAGTTTTTTTAGTCGTAAAATTAATTTTGATTCCAATTTTAAAACTGGGCAAAATATCTAAAGGAATTTCGTTCGAACAATCTTCAGAAATTTTACAAAATCATTTTCCAAATGAAGTAGGAGACAAGCTTAAAAATTTACTTCAGCTTCATAATTTTTCTCAATCAGAAAACTCAGAATTATTACTTGCATCAATCGATCAAAAATCGAAAGAGCTGTTGCCAATTCCGTTTTTAAATGCGGTAAATTTTAAATCAAATTTAAAATACGTTCCGTTAGCAATGTTACCGTTTTTAATTTTTCTGTATTTTTTTATTTCTGGTAAACAGCAAGATTTAGCATTCAGTTTTGATAGGGTAGCCAATTACGATCAGTTTTTTGAAAAACCGGCGCCTTTTCAATTTCAAATTTTAAACAAAAACTTACAAGTTAAAGAAGGAGACGATTTTGTTTTAGAATTTAAAACGACCGGCGATTTGCTTCCAGAAAATGTTTCTATTTATTTTTTGAATGAAAAATATTTTGCCGAAAAAATTAAACCAGGCGTTTTTAAATTTGTTTTTTCGTCTGTAAACGTTCCACTAGATTTTTATTTTGAGGCCAATTCTTTTACTAGTAAAAAGTTTCATTTAGGTCTTTTGAACCTTCCTTCAATTCAAGATTTAGCGATTGATGTTATTTACCCAAGTTATTTAAATAAAAAAGCAGAGCGTTTTACTTCTGGCAATTTGGTTGTTCCAGAAGGTTCTATAATAAATTGGCAAATTCAAACCCAACATACCAATCAAATTAATTTTGTAACTGATTCGGTTTCAACACCTTTTTTGCAAACACAATCGCAATTTCATTTCAAAAAGAAAATTAATAAATCAATTGATTATCAATTAATTAGTTCAAATACGATTCAGGATTATAAACATCAAATTAATTATAAGATTGAAGTTTTAAAAGATAATTTCCCTACAATTGAGGTACTTACCGTTCCGGATTCAATTGCTAACGGAAAAACGATTTATCATGGTAAAGCATCCGATGATTATGGAATATCTAAATTACGCGTGGCGTATTATGATGTAAAAATGCCGAATCAAATTCAATATTTTTCTTTACCTATTTCGGATAAAATCAGCTCAAAATTTGTATATCAATTTCCAAATGGCTTGCATTTAAATGAAGGAACCACGTACTCTTATTATTTTGAGGTGATCGATAATGATGCTGTAAATAATTTTAAATCGACAAAATCATCGGTTTATTTACACAACGAGCTTAACGTAATCGAAAAACAAGATGAAAACTTGAACAACCAGATGCAACAAATTAATGCTTTAGAAAAAAGTTTGACGCAATCTAAATCTAGCGATAAAAAATCTAATGAAATGAATCAGATGCTCAAGCAAAATTCTAATTTGGATTATAAGGACATAAAAAAGCTTCAAGATTTTTTTAATTCAGAAATCGAGAACAATAAAAAGATTGAAGACGCAGCAAAAAAACTGAGTGAAAAATTAGATGAAAAATCTAAAAAGGATGAAAGTAAAAAAGCTGAAGAGTTACAAAAGCGTTTAGATAATTTACAGAAAGAACAAGAGAAAAATAAAAAGTTGTATGACGAACTTAAAAAATATACTGATAAATTAACGAAAGAGGAATTGCTCGAAAAGATGCAACAAGCCAAACAAAATGCTGCGCAGCAAAAAAAGAGCATGGAGCAGTTGGTTGAACAGACCAAGCGCTTTTATGTTGAGCAAAAGGCGGAACAAACCATGAAAAAATTGGAAGAGTTAGCCACTAAGCAAGAAAATTTAAGTACAGAAAACCAAAACTCGAACGATAAACAAGAAGAATTAAACAAGGAATTTGAAAACATAAAAGAAGATTTAAACGATTTAAAACAAGAAAATGAAGGTTTAAAAAAGCCAATGGATTTGCCTAACATGGATGCGGATGCGGAAGATGCAAAGCAAGAAATGCAAAAGGCATCAGATCAATTAAAAAAGAACAATCAAAATACAGCAAAGCAAAACCAAAAAAAGGCTGCTAATAAGATGAAGGAAATGGCCAAAAAAATGGCTAGCGAAATGCAAGGAGGTGAAATGGAACAATTGGAAGAAGATGCAAAATCCCTTCGCCAAATTTTAAAAAACTTACTTACTTTTTCATTCACGCAAGAAAGTACTATGAAAGAGTTTAGACGAAACGGTTCTCAATCTTTCCATATTAATCGATTATTAAAAGACGAGCAAAAACTTAAAAATCAATTTAAATTTATTGACGATTCCCTTCATACTTTAGCCAGTCGACAAATCGCGATTCAAGATGTTGTAAATAAAAATGTGGGAGAGATTCATTATAACATCGATCAATCTTTACATCATTTAGTCGAAAATAATTTAGGTAAAGGAATTTCGCATCAACAATACGTAATCAATCATTCTAACATTTTAGCCGATTTACTTTCAGAGGCATTGTCTAATATGCAAAATCAAATGCAAGCACAATCTTCAGGGCAAGGTAAACCTAAACCTGGGCAAGGTGATCCGCAATTGTCTGATATAATTCAGAAGCAAAAAGGTTTACAAAAGCAGTTTGGAGAAGGTTTGGATAAGAAAGAAGGTAAAAAAGGTGATAAGGACGGCGATAAACCTGGTCAACAACCAAATGAACAAGAAGCAGGAAAGGATCCCGGAAATGAAGGGAAAAACGGTCAGGATGGAGGAGAAGCTGAATCCGGTGAATTGTTAGAAATTTATAAAGAACAGCAGCAATTGCGCGAAGCTCTTGAAAAAGCGTTAGCTAATAAACCTGGAAATTCTGGTTTAGACAAAACCTTGGCCGAGATGAAAAAGTTAGAACGTAATTTACTACGCAAAGGTTTTTCGAATGAATTATTAAATCAATTTAAAAATTTAAATCACGAATTACTAAAATTAGATGAAGCTTTAAAAGAGCAAGGTCAGGACGATAAACGCCAAGGAAATACCAATAAAGATAATTTTATAAGTAAAGATGTAGCAATTCCTAAAAGTGTATTAGAGTATATTAACGGAACAGAAATCCTTCAAAAAAATACCTTACCTTTGCAACCTAAATATGACAATTTAGTTAAAGAATATTTTAAATAGCATGATATATTTTAATTACGAAGGCGACTTTACTTTAGAAAATGAAGAGCAAGTTGCGGATTGGATTGAACGCATTGTTGAATCTGAAGATAAAGAATTAGGCGAGATTTCGTATATTTTTTGTGACGACGAATACTTACATAAAATAAATGTAGAATATTTAGATCACGATACATTAACCGATATTATTAGCTTTGATTATACCGAAGGTGACGTTATTAGTGGTGATATTTTTATTTCTGTTGAAAGAGTACAAGATAATGCTACAGATTTTAATGTTTCTTTCGAGCAAGAATTAAAACGTGTATTAGTTCACGGTGTTTTACATTACTGTGGTTATAAAGATAAATCTGAGGCTGATGAGCAATTAATGCGTGCTAAAGAAGACGAAAAAATAGCAATGTTTCACGTGGAACAATAAAAAAAAATCACCATCAATTTTGATGGTGATTTTTTTATTAAGGTAAAGTGTTAAAATATTAGGCGTTCGGTTTATTAAAAACGCAAATTGTAGTATCTTTGCGAACTGTAATTCTGTATCTAACTAATTCAGTATTAGAGTTACTAAAAGAATCCGAAAAACATAAAAAAATCAGCTTCTGATTTAAATAAGTGGAATGTTCCACGTGAAACAATACTATGAGTTTATTTCAAAATCAATATGATGTTATTGTAGTTGGTGCTGGGCATGCTGGTTGTGAGGCTGCTGCTGCTGCTGCTAATATGGGATGTAGTACATTATTAGTTACTATGTCGTTACAAAACATCGCACAAATGTCGTGTAATCCTGCTGTTGGTGGTATCGCTAAAGGTCAAATCGTTCGCGAAATCGATGCACTTGGTGGTTACACAGGTATCGTATCCGACAAAACTGCCATTCAGTTTAAAATGCTAAATATGTCTAAAGGTCCTGCTATGTGGTCGCCACGTGTGCAGTCAGACCGTATGATGTTTTCGGCAGAGTGGAGACATACGTTAGAACAAATCCCAAACCTCGATTTTTATCAAGAAATGGTTTCTGGAATTATATCTGACGGGAAATCAATACAAGGTATTCGTACGAGTTTAGGAATCGAAATTAAGGCTAAAACAGTTGTTTTAACTAATGGAACTTTCTTAAATGGATTGATTCATATTGGTGAAAAACAATTTGGTGGTGGTAGAGCAGGTGAGAGCGCTGCTTATGGTATTACCGAAGATTTAATAAAATTAGGTTTCGAATCAGGCCGAATGAAAACTGGAACACCGCCACGTGTGGATGCTCGTTCATTAGATTATTCTAAAATGGAGGAACAACCAGGTGATGTTAACCCGCAAAAGTTTTCGTATCTTGATGTAACAAAACCATTAACAGTTCAAAAAAGCTGTTACATGACCTATACTTCGCCAGAAGTTCATGATTTGTTACGTTCTGGTTTTGATCGTTCCCCAATGTTTGCTGGTCGTATCAAATCGTTAGGACCACGTTATTGCCCTTCTATCGAAGATAAAATTAACCGCTTCGCAGATAAAGATCGTCACCAAATTTTTGTTGAACCAGAAGGATGGAATACTATCGAAGTTTATGTAAATGGTTTCTCTACTTCGTTACCAGAAGATGTTCAGTTTAAAGCAATGCGATCTGTAGCTGGTTTTGAAAATGTGAAATTTTTACGTGCGGGTTATGCTATCGAGTACGATTATTTTCCGCCAACACAGTTAAAGCACACCTTAGAAACTAAGCTTGTAAGCGGATTATATTTTGCGGGTCAAATTAACGGAACAACAGGTTATGAAGAAGCCGCTGCGCAAGGAATTATGGCTGGTATAAATGCGGCTTTAAAAGTTAAAGGGCAAGACGAATTTATACTAAAGCGCAATGAAGCTTACATTGGAGTTTTGATTGACGATTTAATTACAAAAGGTACAGAAGAGCCTTACCGTATGTTTACTTCGCGTGCTGAGTATCGTACGTTATTACGTCAGGACAATGCCGATTTCCGTTTAACTCCTATGTCTCATGCAGTTGGTTTAGCAACAGACGAGCGTTTAAAGCGTATGGAAACGAAGTTAACCAAGTCTGAAGCGTTTGTTGATTTCTTTAAAGAAACACAAGTTAAACCAGCCGAAGGCAATCCTATTTTAGAGGCTAAAGGTTCGAGTTTAATGACGCAAACTGACAGAATGTTTAAAGTATTTTCTCGCCCGCAAATTGAGCTCGAAGATATGTTGAAGTTTGAAAAGGTTCGAGAGTATATTTCAGAAAATGATTTAGACGAAGAGATTATTCAACAAGCGGAAATACAAGTTAAATACTCGGGGTACATCGAGAAAGAAAAGCAAAACGCTGATAAGTTAAACAGATTAGAAGATGTTCGCATCCCAGAAACGTTTAATTACGATAATATCAAATCTCTTTCATACGAATCTAAAGAAAAATTAAAACGTATTAAACCGGTAACTATTTCTCAAGCATCTCGTATTTCTGGAGTTTCTCCTGCAGATATTTCAATATTATTAATCCATATGGGACGATAATGTTCCACGTGAAACAATAAAAAAAAGGTACAAAAAGTCAACTCATTGTAGTTGACTTTTTCTATATTTATAAAAAAATTAGAAGATGAA
Source organism: uncultured Flavobacterium sp. (assembly GCA_947631175.1). Taxonomy (GTDB): domain Bacteria; phylum Bacteroidota; class Bacteroidia; order Flavobacteriales; family Flavobacteriaceae; genus Flavobacterium. Next base: position 12,047 of record CANRKI010000003.1, on the reverse strand, counting down.
TTTCAATCCAAATGAGGTTTATTTAGAAGTAGAAGATTACAGCGTATCTCGCGAAAAATTTCAGTTACTTCATAACGCCGAATACGATATTCTTAAAACACATCCGCAACCTGGTTTAGATGTTTTAGGTAAATATTATGAAAGTGAGGATTATATTTCGCACACCGATGGGAAGCGCAGTTTATTTGAAAAAGTATATCACGTAGTAAAAACCAAAAATCTTTCGGACAAAGTAAAATTAATAACTAAAGTTAATGCAGGTTTTGGACGTGTGTTAGATATTGGTTGTGGTACGGGCGATTTTTTATCTGTTGCAAAATCTGTAGGATGGCAAACTGTAGGATTTGAACCCAATGAAAAAGCTCGAAATTTAGCTTTAAATAAAAATGTAGAACTTATTGAAAATACATCAGATTTACCTGATGCTAGTTTTGATGTGATTACCATGTGGCATGTTTTAGAACACGTTCCTGATGTGCAAGCTCAAATAGCCGAGTTAAAACGTTTGGTAAAAGATGACGGAATTATTATAATCGCGGTTCCTAATTTTAAATCGTTTGATGCAAAACATTACGGAAATTATTGGGCTGCTTTTGATGTTCCGCGTCACCTTTGGCATTTTTCTAAAACTTCTATTAAAAAATTAGTTGAAGAAAAAGAGATGAAATTAGATAAAATTGAACCAATGAGTTTTGATAGTTATTACGTTTCTCTTCTTTCAGAAAAATACAAAACAGGAAAAATGAATCCAATTAAAGCTTTTTGGATTGGATTTAAATCAAATTATAACGCTATAAAGACTAAGGAATATTCGTCACACATTTATATCGTTAAAAACCGAATTTACTAGTTTAAATTTACTTTTTACGTTTTAGACAGTGCTTTTAAATCAAAAAACTTTAAATAAGCCGTTTTAAGCCACTTTTGAAACATGTAACATGGTTTTTGTTGTGTTTTATTTTTAAACGGATTAGAGTTTCTCTAAAAAAGCTGCTTTTAATAGCTTTTATCTATAAAATAAAAAATATACATAGATTTTTGAAATACTTTTATTATCTAGTTATTTTTATTAAAATTGTAGTTATAAGTTATTATCTTTTTAAACGTATCATGTAAATTTGACATAATATATAAAATTGTTACTTTTACCAAATATTAATTTAGAATACTAAAGAATGAAAAAATTAATCGTATTAGCATTTGCTGCAATGGCATTTGTTTCTTGTAATAAAACGACTGAAGGAGCTTCAGGTTTAAAACAAGGTTTTGTGGACACTACTAAATTATTAGAGAAAAGTGACGAAGCAAAAGCTATTGAAGAAAAATATAAAAACAAATCTGAAGAAGTAGGTAAAGACTTACGTGTTGAGATTGAAGCTTTTCAAAGAGAGGCAAAAAACTTTCAAGCTAATGCACAAGTTAAAGGTATGCAATGGGCACAAGCTGAAGGGCAACGTTTAGGTCAAAAAGAGCAAGAATTACAAATTAAGCAGCAACAAGCTTTACAAACTTTACAAGAAGAAAGTGCTAAAGAAATGCAAGACTTAGTAAAGCGAATGAAAGACCAAATTGGTGAATATGCTAAGAAAAACGGTTACGACTATATTTTAGGTACAGGTGATGCTGCTACGGTTTTATATGGTAAAGAATCGTATGATTTAACAGAGACTGTAACTAAAGAAATTAACGGTAAATATGCAGGAGTTTCGGCTCCAGATGCGGCTCCGGCAGTTACAGATACAACAGCTACAAAATAATCTTTTTAAGCTATATACAAAAAGCCTCCTAAATTTAGGAGGCTTTTTGTATTTTTACATATAAAATTTTTTTCATGGAGCAGGATTCTCACGTTGCAGACTACGTTTTAAAATTTATTAATCAAACCAACCAAAGTTTATTTCTGACCGGTAAAGCGGGAACAGGAAAAACTACCTTGCTTAAAAAAATTGTTGAAACCACACATAAAAACTTTGTGGTAGTTGCACCAACCGGAATTGCTGCTTTAAATGCAAAAGGAGTTACTATTCATTCGTTTTTTCAGTTGCCGTTTGGTTCGTTTATTCCTGATAATTTTTCGGAACACAGCTTTTCAGATCAACTTAAATTTGAAAACAGAAATACCTTACGTCGTCATTTTAAAATGAATTTATCCAAACGTACTTTGGTTAAAAATCTTCAATTATTAATTATTGATGAAGTAAGTATGTTGCGTGCAGATGTTTTGGATGCTATGGATTATATGTTGCAATATGTACGAAAAAACAATGCGCCATTTGGAGGAGTTCAGGTACTTTTTATAGGCGATTTATTACAACTTCCACCTGTTGTTAGGCAAGAAGAATGGCAAGTTTTACGTCAATATTATAAATCGGCCTACTTTTTTCATTCGAAAGTGATTACTGAAAATCCAATTTTGTATATCGAACTCGAAAAAATTTACCGACAAACAGATCAAACCTTTATTTCGATTTTAAATAACTTACGTAATAATATTGTTACAACTTCGGATTTAGAGGTTTTAAATCAATACGTAAATCCATCGTTTCAGAGCCATACACAACCTGGTTGGATAACAGTTACCACACACAATCATAAAGCCGATAAAATCAATGCAGATGCAATCAATCAGCTCGACCAAAAAAGTTTTTATTATCAAGCCGAAATTGTATCCGATTTTCCAGAAAAAATATATCCGTTAGACGCTACTTTAGAACTTAAAGTTGGCGCACAAGTAATGTTTATTAAAAACGATATTAGCCAAGATAAGCTATTTTATAACGGTAAAATGGCGACCGTTACCAAACTTACTGCAAACGAAATTTTTGTTCGTTTTCCAGAAACAGGCGAGACTATTGAAGTTGAAAAATACGAATGGCAAAACATTAAATTTACCGTTAACGAGCTAACAAAAGAGGTAGAAGAGGAGGTACTTGGTACTTTTACGCATTACCCTATAAAACTTGCTTGGGCTATTACGGTTCACAAATCACAAGGATTAACTTTTGATAAAGCTGCGCTTGATGTGAGTCAAGTTTTTGCACCGGGACAAGCCTACGTAGCACTTTCACGTTTACGTAGCTTAAATGGGCTTATTTTGCTTTCTCCGATTCGAATGAATGGCATGGTGACGGATCAGGAAATAACAGAGTTTGCTAAAAACAAATCGTCCGAAGAAATTTTACAATACAACTTACAAGCTAAAACCTTACAGTATTTATACACCGAACTTAGAAATAGATTTGATTTGTTAGAACTTACTAAAATGTGGTATAGTTTAACTACAACTTTTAGTAACGAATCTACCGCGTCGCCAAAAGGAAAATTGCAGCCTTGGGTTCGCGATCAATATTTATTAATCGATTCGCTACAGGAATCAGCTCAAAAGTTCGGAAATCAATTGGCGAAACTCTTTTCTAATTATCCGGTCGATTTAAATTTTGTTCAACAACGTTGTGCAAAAGCCTACGATTATTTTTATCCATTTTTGGATAAAATGGTAGATGAACTTTTATACGAAATAGTACAACTTAGACGTCAAAAAAAGGCGAAAACTATATTTGAAGAGTTAAGCGAAATTGAACAAATTCAGGTTAAAAAGGTTTTAGATTTAAAACGTATTCTTCAAATTTTAGATAATTATATTAACGAGCGAGATATTGATAAATCGTCTATTAGTAGTGAAGAGATTGGTGCGTATAAAGTAAATAAATTGGTTGAAATTGCCGACAGATTACGTGTTAATAACAACGAATTAATTGAATCTGTTGATGATTTAAGTTACTATACGGAACCTAAAAAAGAGAAAAAAGAAAAGAAACCAACTATTGAAGTTACCTTAGAAATGTGGCGTGCTAAGTTTACCGTTAAGGAAATTGCCGACGAACGTAAACTTACCCAAACTACCATTTATGGCCATTTAGCTAAGTTGATACAAAAACGACATATTTTGTTAACCGAAATTATATCGAAAGCTAAAATTAAAAAGCTCGAGAAGTTGTTTGAAAACTACGAAGGCGAAAGTATGACCGAATTAAAAGACAAATGCGGTGATGCTTTTACCTATGACGAATTACGTTTATATAAAGCTACGCTTGATGTAGAAGAAAAATAAGTGATATGTTTCACGTGGAACTAAAAAACCAGCCCTAAGGCTGGTTTTTTCTTATATATTTTCAAAAATATTCATAGTTTCAATCTCATTCTTAATATTTAAAAGGTCTTGTTTATTAGCTTCAGCCTTCTGAATAAGTTCTTTAATTTTTACTTCTCTGTTTGTTTTATCTTCTATCAATTCTTGAGTTTTGTTTGAAATAGGTGTTAGAAATTCTATAAATAAATCTTGCTTAATTATTGCAATAATATCTTTTCTATAATTTTGAAGTATAGATTCCACCTTTTCTAGCTCTAAATTAGAAAAGAAAAATTCAATTTTATTTTTAGCATCTGATTTTGCAGTTGCTAAATTCATTAGCCCAAAAGTAGCACCATGAATAAAGGCTGCAACTCCATCCATAAATGTGTACTCTTCGTTATTTGAAGAATTAGGAATTAAGTTATTTAAACTTAAATCTAAAATATCATCAGAAAGATGTTTTTTAAAGCCTTTTATAAAATCATTAATTTCAAAATCTTCTAAGTACTTTTCAAGTATCTCTTCAACTTCATGAATAAAATCAGTATTAATTTTATTTATAGAAGATTTAATATCGTTGTTTTTATTTAGAAAATAATACTTTAATTCCCTATCTAATTTTTCTAATATTTGGAAAATTTCACCAAATAATTTTTCAGTGTCCCAAACAGCAAATTTACTATCAACGTGACTTATAGCATTTGATTTATATTTTAATAATATGTCTCCAATTTCTAAAATAATATTTTTAGAAAGTTTTTTTAATTTATCATTTAATTCAATTTCAAAATTTTCTATTTTTTTATTAAATCTTTTTTCAGCTTTTTGAGTATTACTTAATAGGTCTTCTAATTCATGATCAGGTTTATTAGTAATTATAAGTTCATTATTAATTTCTTCATTTTTAGTTATAAGTTCAACCTGTTTATTTTCACCTTTTTGTTTAATAAGATTTAGTGGTTTGTTAATTAGAATTTTATCTTTATCATCTAGAATATAAGTTTTAATGGCCTGTTCAAATTGTGGCATCAAACTTTTTTCGTGCATTTGTTTTTGTGAGCTAATTTCAAAATCATCTAAAGCTTTGTGATAGTAAAATTTTAAATTTTCATTATTTTTAATTTTACCTAAATCCATTTTAGCCATTAAAGCCATATTTGCCGAAATAAGTAGAGGATCTCTTTCCTTAATTAATTCGGCTATAGAGTTAGAACTATGTTGCTTACTCGCATTAAGTAATTGTTCTTTTACATAGTTAATCATTTGTGATTCTGTTTCACCTTGTGAATAATTGATGTCATATTTATTAACACCAATCAATAATTTGCCAACTCCTACAGAACGTACCTTGTTAAAAATAATATCGTTATCAGTTGCGTCAAACGCTCTACCTGCATAAAGTAACATAATCACCACATCAGCTCTGCTTAAAAACTGTTTTGTTCGATCTTCACGAGATACTACAGGGTCATTAAAACCAGGAGTATCTACAATTTCGACTCCTTTTAAATAATCTAATGGATATTCTATTTTAACCGATTTGGTAATGGCTATATATTTACCTTCAGCTCCTACATATTCGATTAAATTTTCGAATGCATCTTGTTTTTTTGTTCCTAATAAGGTTGAAATTTGACTTTCAATTTTAATGGCTTTAGATACAATTTCTTTAGCTGCTTTTATTTTCGATTGTTTATTAGTATCATTCTCATAATCTTTTTCATTTTCCGTGGCAGACATTTTTAGCTCTTCCCATTCTTGAGTTGTATAAAATTCTGCTTCTAGTTTTTTTTCTGGGCCGTAAGTAAGTATAGATAATGAGGCTGTCATTGGTGTAGTTGCAGCTGGTAAAACCTCATCATTAAAAATTAAGGCATTTAAAAAGGTTGATTTACCGGCTTTCATTTGCCCTATAACCCCAATTACCAATTTGCTATTTTCTATTTTAGAAATAAATTCATCATACTCTTGTTGGCTAATCCAATTGTACTCTACAGCTTTTTGAGCGTATTTTTTAAAGTTTTCTCTCTTTTGCTGTATATCTGATAAAAAATGTGTATTCATAATTAGTTTAATAAACTTGGGTTATAAGCTTTTACTACTTTTTCAAAATTTAGTTTAGAGTCTTTTAAATATTTAATAGTATTATTAATATTATTTATTTGATGTTCTAGAGATATTTGCTCCTTAATTTCTTGATCATAATAATCGATATGAGATTCTATTCTATTTGAATTATCTTCAATTGTATCTAAAGAATATTTAAAAGAGATATAATCATTTTCAGAAACTTTGTAATGATTAGCGCCAAACAATGGTGATTTATATTGTAGTAGATTTATAATTTGATTTGAATGATAATTAATTTCATTTTTAATACTATTAAATCCTTCTAATGTTTTTTCAATTTCAAGGTTATTATCATGATTTTTTTTCTGTGTTGCACGTTTATCATTTTCAAATTCAGCTATTTTTTTATCAATTTTATTGATAATTTCTTTCAATAAGTTATTCTGAGGTGTAATTTGAATTTGGTTTATATGCTGCATTAATACCTCAACATTTTCTTTTTGTGAAAAGAAGATAATCTCTTTAAACTCTATATTATTATTGATAGCTGTTTGTTTAATTTTTTCTTCTAATTTATTTAAGTCATCCGGACTTTTAGTGTCTGATTTGTTAATAATAAAGTATAAAGGAATACCTTTTAGATGTTCTTTCATTACCTCTACTGAAGTAGTATTAATATCGCCTGTATTGGCATCAATTACCCAAAAAAGTGCATTAGCTTCTTTAACTACCTCAGACGTACGTTTAATAATTTCATCGCTGTTAGAACCAAATCCAGGTGTATCTAAAATACTTAACCCGTCTAGGTATTTATTGTTATAGGATAATACAAAATATTGGATAAGAGAGGATATGTTAACTTTATCTAGAACCGATTTAGTTACCATTTCAAAAGTCTCTTTTTTAATATTTTTTAATTGATGATCGGGTGAAAATAATTGACAATTAAAATCATTACCATTACTTATATAAGTAGGTATTGCTGTAGTTTCTTTACTACTTGTTGGTAATAAAATTGCATTTGGATCGTCTTGTGATAGAATTCTATTCACTATAGATGTTTTACCTGATGAAAACTCGCCTACGATAGCTATAATACGTTTGTTTTTTACCCAAGTTTTAATTTCTTGATTTCGCCAAAGCCAAAGTTTATCAGCATAATCTTGTTGCGATTCTTCATCTAACCAATATTCAATATTGTTTTCATAACTTGATAGTATATTCCAAGTTTTGTGGTCAATAGATTCAGCATCAATATTTGTTGAATTGTTCGCGTCTAAAATACCATTAATGAATTTTAAATCGTTAATGTTTTCATCAAGTTTATTTTGTGTAACAACCAATTCACTATTTAGCTGTTCCGTTTCTGTAATAAGAAGATGATTTTTTTCATGTAATTGGGTCTTTTCAGAAGTAGTTAGATTAAGTTGTTCCTCTACTTCATTTTTTTCATTTTTTAATCTTTTTAATTTTTTTTCTAAATCTTCTTTTTCATCTTCAATATCTTCAAGCTCCTCTTTAAGCTTTTTAATTTCACTTAAAAAAACAGTTGAATTATTATTGGTAACTTCTGCATTTGTATCTAATTTTTTTAGAAGTTCATTAGTTTCATTAATATTATTCTTTAGTTTAGATTTTTCTTTTTCAAGTTTTTCTATTTGTAATTTTAACTTTTCTGCTTCTGGGTTGTTAGTATCTCTATTTTCTTTGTTATTCTTTTTTATAAATAAATAACAAAGAATAAAACCAATTAAAAAACTAAATATGATCACTATAGTTGTATTATCTTCTATAAATTTTGTAAAAGTTGGAGTCATTGTATTATTTATTTAATTTATTTTTTAGCTCTTCAATCTCTTGTTTTCTAGCCTTGTATAACATCTCATATTCTAAAATTTCAGCCTTCATTTTTTTATTTTCTTGAAAATATCTGTCGTTACTACGTTTTAGATTTGTTATCTCAGTATCAGAATCATCATTTTTATCATCAAGATTATCAATTTCTGTTTTCAATTTTTTATTTTGAACCTTATACTTTTCTAGCTCAATTTCTAACTCTTTAATTTCATTCTTTAACTTTATTTCATCTGAAATAGAATTTGTATTAATAGATTGATTACTAATATTAGCTTTCTGTTTTTTTGTTAAATAATAGGTTCCTGCTGCTCCTATTACGATTCCAAATATAAATTGTAAAAATTCCATAGTTAAAATGAATTCAATTGATTAATGAATGATTTGTATAGTTTAATTTTCTCTGTAAATTTTTCGTTTTCTTCCTGAGCCAGTTTACTTAATTCAGTTAACTTATTTACTAAATCATTAATAGTTAATTCAGCTTCTTGCATTAACCCTTGTTGTATATTATTAACTAAAAGGGTTGATATGGTTTCTAAATTATATCGAAATTCAGGTAACAATGTGTTTTCTAAATATTCATTAATCATTTTTTTTCGTTGTGGCTTACCTAATACAGAATCCCCAATATTACCTACAATGTTTTCTACAAAACCTTTATTTTGCTGAGGCGCTATTATTTGACCAACTTGTGAGTTGTATTGTTCAACGGTTTGCATTTTATCTTGAAAATGATTGATATGATTTCCAATATTTTGCACATTCTTTAAAACATTTCTTGTTTTTCTATTAGAAGCTATATTGGCAACATCTGTCACCGTATCAATAACATTAGTCGCCGTACCAATTCCAACTGCAGTTTCACCAGCTATAGCAGCACCACCAATTACAGTAGATGCAGCTCCTGCTGTTAAGGCTACAGCTGCAATACCTCCTATGATTTTAATACCTGTTGACCATTTTTTTATGCCTTCCTGCCCTGCATTTGCTAAATTCATGTTATATGATAATTGAGCCATTTGTACACCGCTCATATCAATACTTTGTAAAGATCGAAGAGAAATTTCTAGTTCTGTATTTTTTCTATTATTAGCAATAAGTAATATCTCTTTTTTAATTTCATTTTGATAATTTTCAAAAATTATTTTAGCTGTATTATTTACAGTAGAATATGCTAAATTATCTGCATTGTCGTTTCTTGTTGAGATAATAGTATCTAATTTTTCTTGTATTATATTAGTAAATTCTCGTACTGAATTATTTTTTACATAATCTATTTCTTCTTGACTATCTATAATTAACTTTTCAATGGCTCTTTTTAATTTATCTAAGTGATATTTTTTAGCTTTTAATTCCTCATCTAAAGATTTATCCTGTTTAGCTGAGTCAATTAAATTAACTAAGTAACTTTTTAGATATTCGGCTGTTTTCTCTACTTTGTAGTTAAGTACATTTTCAATGATTTTATTTTTATTATCCTGTATAGAGTCAATTAAAGTATAAAATTCATCCAGATTGTTTTGGACAGATGATATAGTAATTATTTGGTCAATATTAATATTGATATTTTTTGAAATATACTTTTTAATTTCTTTTATCTCTTCGTTTGTTTTTGTATCAGATTTAGTGATAATAAGATATAATGGTAAATGTGCTAGATTATTAAATTTGATAAATTCTAATAAAGTATTAGTTATTTGTTGATTTGCATCAATGCAAAGTATTAAAGCATCTGCATTAGGGAGATAATTAGTTAAGGCATCAATATGATTTGTATCATTTGAAGATAATCCTGGAGTGTCAACTAATATAATATTTTCTTTAATTTTTTTATTTGTATCAAAAATCCTGATAAACTTAGTATTATCTAATTTATCATTTTCGATAGAGCTAATGTCATATATTTCTGTAACATTATTATTTAAGTCTATTAACTCAGCTTTTTCAACTTCGTTATTAAAATATATTTCATATATTACTGATGTTGTTGGTTTGGAAGATGTTTCAAGTTTTTTTCCTTCAGAAATAGCATTAATTAGTGTTGTTTTTCCAGAACTAAATTCTCCAACTATAGGAACAATAATTTGATTATTATTATGAAATCTTGATCTTATTAATGATATCTCTGTTTGTATATCTTCTAGGTTCAATTCTATGGCTATATCCTCTATCAATTGTAGCTCTTTCATTCTCTATTTTATTTAGTTATTTAACAAATATAAAAACAGTAAAAGACAAAAGATGTCTTTATTTATAGTGATTTTTAATTATTTTTTAGAACTTCAGGAGTATATATTTTAGTATCTACTTGGGTAAAAAGCTTTACCCATTCGTTTTCAAAACTTTTTCGTAGTTCATCTCTTTTTTTAATTAGTTCTGTTTCATCTGCTCTATTACGAGGCGGAATTATTGAAGCATAATTATAATTGGCAATTAAATTTTTTTCTTTTTGTATTTCGTTATACAAAGGAGTGTATTTTGCTGTTAACCCGTTTAGGTTAGTTCCTTTATTTTTACTTGCTTCGGCTTCGTGTGCTAAGGCAAGTTTTGTTTTTTTTAAGTCCAGTTGAACCAGCTTTTCCCTATTTTCTAAAATTTTAGCACTTATTATTTGTAATGAATCTTGACTGTATTTTTTAGCAGATTCCTGTTGTAGCTTTTTACGGTCTATATCGTTATTATATAGCTCTACATAGTATTTAGAAACCATTTCATAAGCCGTTACATGGTTTTTTATGTAGGTGTATCTTTTTTTAGAGCCATTATCATAATACCCATTGTTTTTTCTGTAGTTTTCAACTATTTTTTCTAAATAAGTATAGTACTCTTTACCTATACCAGTATTACGTAATTGGTGAATAAGTGTGTTATTATTTTTATCAAATTCATTTAAAAAGCTTACAGCAGCATCAATATTTACATAGTTATAGTATTGGTTGTATTCTGTTTTATAATCAGTATAATCCATGTATTTAAGTTTCTCAAACAATCTGCCTAAATCGTAATTTTCAATTTTTGTATTTTGGCTATTTGAAACTATGGAAAGTAAAACCGTGAATAGTACCAGAATTTTTTTCATTTTTTCTAACAAAGGTAAGAAATATAAATATTCGTTTTTTTGTACATTTTTGTACATTTTTTAGAATGTATTTTACCGTTTAATTAAACGATGTGAAAGTGATATAGTTCTACAAATTATAAAAAGGAATCTAATATTAAATTAGATTCCTTTTTATATGCCACACGAATTGTTTTTTTGTAAAAGTTAAGGAAGATGAATTTTAAAAGAAGTTTTTGATTTATTTTAAATTCATTTTTGTCATAGAAAATAGATTAAAATTATCTATAAGTTGTCCGTCTTCATCAACTCGTATTGTATCATTTATTTTTATTAAAGCACCTAAATTGTTTTTTGCTCTATACTCATGACTGTATCTGTAGTATAATATTTTATCAGAATTTAAAAAGCTATTAAATTTTTCAAGTTCTTTTTGTGCTATAGGAATTGAGTCAGATACATATTTAGCTAAAGTAACTTTTTCTTTTTCAATTTTATCAGTTACAGAGTAAACTCTAAATGTATTACCACTTAGAAATGCTTGCATAGTTTCTTTCTCATTTGCTTCTTTTCGCTGTTTTAAATAATCTTGAATAGATGAAATATATTCATTTATTAAGTTTACTTTTGTTGAAGCGAATTTTGATTCAGTAACTGTATCTATTAATTTTAAATCGACCAGCTCATAGCTTCCTGGATCATTAAATTTTTTTTGAACGTAAGTTTCAATATTACTTTTTATTTTACGCTCTTTTGAACATGAAATGGATACGGTAGCAAAAATTGCAATAATGAAATAATTTAGTTTAATATTCATAATGAGTTTTATGAGTTATTATTACTGTTTATAATAGTCATTTTTAAAATATGATTTTCTATGTATTCCCCATCTTCCCCATTAGCTTCATACTCTTCGTTTGTTACTTTTTT
>CANRKI010000002.1 GCA_947631175.1 uncultured Flavobacterium sp. | reverse complement strand
AGGGATTCGAACCCCCGGACCTGTTACAGTCAACAGTTTTCAAGACTGCCGCATTCGACCACTCTGCCATTTCTCCATATGTAAAACTACATAGTGCGTATTGCGAGTGCAAATATAGATTGTTTTTTGAAATTTACAAGTGAAGTTTTTTATTTTTTAGATTGAAAAGGCTATTTTTATGATTGATTGAGGTTTGTTTTAAAATTAGGATAAAAAAACGAGTCATACTAAAGGTTTGACTCGTTTTTGAATAAAATATATGTTTACTTTTTAATAAATTGCCATTTCTAAATGAGAGCAAAAAATGACTAAACAAAAATTTTCGTTAGAAAGTTTTAAATAATCATTTAGTGTTTTAATGTGGCTGTTAACCTCTTTTAGTATTTCGGATGTAGTTTTTAATTCATATTTGTATATTAAACTTGCAAGTTCTTTTTTGATTGTTAAGTCGTAATTTTCGATAAAGTTTGAAGTTACTTTTAGAATTTTTTCAGCATTGTTTTTATCGATACAAAATACATTATCATTAATTTGTATGGTCGCGAATGCTTCTGGAGAGATATTTTCTTCAATAATTTTAAAAATACAGTCGATTACACATTTGTAGTTTTTGATGGCTTTAGTAGATAAGCTTTTTTTGTGTAACCATGGATTTGTTTCGATGCAACCAAGTTTTTCTAGGTCAATACTTTTTTTTAGGTGCTCCTTTTCAGAAAGCGGAATTAGGGCTAGGGTTAAATTGTAATTCTTCATAAGTAGGTTTTAGTTAGGTTTTTGGTTTAACAAAGTACAAAAAATTATACGAATGTTAAAAATATTTTAAAATAAATTAATATAATATAAAAAAGCAACTAAAATGTACTATTTTTAAGACGCAATTTTTTAAAATATAAATTTTATAAAAACATAATATTAGGATATGAAAAAGTTATATGTAGTAACTGCTATGTTTTTGACATTATATACAACTCAAGAAAGTTTTTCTCAAGTTTTAATACCGCAGTCCAGTGCAAAATCAAATTTTAATCAAACGGTTGGTTTAACAGAATTTAAAGTAAGTTATTCGCGACCTGGAATAAAGGGACGTACTGTTTTTGGTGAGTTAGTACCTTATGGTAAACTTTGGAGAACAGGTGCGAATGAAAATACAACGGTTGAGTTTACAACAGATGTTAAGTTTGGTGGTAAAGATGTAAAAAGTGGAAAGTATGCTTTGTATACTTTACCTAAAGCTGATAATTGGGAAGTTATTTTGTATAATGATATAAATAATTGGGGATTACCAGAAAAATGGGACGAAACTAAAGTTGTAGCTCGTGTAAATACAAAGCCAGAAAGTTTATCACGTAGTATCGAGAATTTTAATATTGGTGTTAATAATATTGATACGGATTATGCGGATTTAGAACTTTCTTGGGAGAAAACAGTTATTGCTGTTCGTGTTACCGTTCCTACAAAAGAGCTTGCAATGAAGAGTATTGAAACTACATTAGCAGGACCAACTGCTGTAGATTACTACAATTCTGCACAATATATTTATCAATCTAACGGAGATTTGTCGAAGGCGTTGATTTGGGTAAATAAATCAATTGATTTTTCGGATGGAGCTGCACCGTTTTGGTATCACCGTTTAAAGGCTTTAATACAATATAAGTTGGGTGATTTTAAAGGAGCGATTAGCTCTGCAACAATTTCTTTGCAAGGTGCCGAGAAGGTTAATAATGCAGAGTATATAAAATCGAATACAGACTCGATTAGAGAATGGTCTAAAAAAATGTTATAGATAAAGAAGAGGTTTAAAACAAAATATTCCAAAAAAATAAATGGGATATTGTTTTAAACCTCTTTTTTTATGGTTTATATTTAGCCCTGATGGCAGCGGTATCCTTGTTTGTAGTTTTTAAACGGAAAACAAGATTTAGCGGACAGCAGGAATATGGTTTATTTTTGTACTAATGTTTGGCTACAAAAAAAATTAAACAGTGATACTTACTCCGTCATGTGCTACTTTGTTGTTATTTTCGTCTAAAAAGATATCGATTTTCCCTAGATTTATTCCATAAGCACCAACTTGGTTTACCAAAACTTCTTTACCGGCTTTGTTGGTTTTTATAATTGGTTTTTTAAGGAAAGAGTGGGTGTGACCACCAATGATTAGGTCGATACCTTCGGTTTTTTCGGCAAGTAAAAGATCGCACATTTTGTTAGGAAAGTCACGATATTGTAAGCCCAAGTGCGAAAGACAAATTACAAGGTCGCATTTTTCGTGAGTGCGTAGTTGTTGTGTAATCTGTGTTGCAATTTCAATTGGATCGTGGTAAACGGTTTCTTTGTACATTTTAGTATCGACAAGACCTTTTAGCTCGATTCCTAATCCAAAAATTCCGATTTTAATTCCGTCTTTTTTAATGATTTTATACGGTTTAATAAAGCCGTCTAAAATGGTGTTTTTAAAGTCGTAGTTGGCGTTAACAAAGTCAAATTTAGCGTGTGGCAATTGGGCAAGCAAACCTTCTAATCCGTTGTCAAAATCGTGATTACCTAGGGTTGCAACGTCATAACCTAATTTGCTCATTAATTTAAATTCGAGTTCGCCACCGTAGTAATTAAAGTATGGAGTTCCCTGAAAAATATCGCCAGCGTCTAATAAAAGTACATTTTTTTCTTCGTTTCTGATTTTAGAAACAGCAGTTGCACGACGTGCTACACCGCCCATGTTTGCATTTCGAGGATGATCTGCCGGGAAAGCTTCAATATGGCTGTGCGTGTCGTTAGTATGTAAAATGGTGATTTTTTTTGTGATTGGTTTTGTTGTAAAACTACTTAATGAAAGCCCGCCAACTGTTAATAAAGTTGATGTTGCAACAGTTCCTTTAATAAATTCTCTTCTTTTCATTTTAATAGAATTATTTAAATGTATAAATAGTTTGGTTTACAATTGGTAAGGTGTCGACTTTGTTAAAATAATCAATCGTAATGTTTCTCATTTTGTAATCTAAGTCGTGTTTTTTTATGGCTTTGTTAAAAAATTCCATGTTGTCGCCGCCGTTTACTAGGTAGTCGTTTGTGGCTACGTGATATATTTTATTTTTATCAACCGCTTGGCCTTTAATTTTGATTGAAATGGCTTTGTTTGTAGCGGCATCCACCTCGATTTCGATGTTTTTTAAAGGATGTGGTTTTTTTTCGTACAATAAAAAATCGACCATTTCGTATATCGCTTCTCCTTTTAACTCGGCTACATATAAGCTGTTTTCAAAAGGCATTACCTCGAAAGCGTTTCGGGTTGTGATGTTACCTTGTGGTAAAATAGCACGAATTCCGCCGTGATTTAAAAGACACATGTCAACATGATTTCCTGTTCTTTTAAAATAAATAGGATCTGTAAGTTCTAAAGTAAAAGTAGCAAACAAATCTCCAATGTTGGTTTGCCATTTTCCTATTGATTTATCAAATACAACAGGCGAGTACGTTAGAATTTTGTTCATGTCGTTGTCTAAACTCGTTTTGTATGGAGCAATAAAGTTTAAAATCTCTTTATTTTCTTCATACTGCGTGTTCATAGGTACATTTTTAGCTACTATAGCAGTAGTTTTGTAACTAGTTGTAGAGCAGCTTGTAAGGGCAAAGGCTGTTAACAAACTCAAATTTATTGCTAACAAACCATTATACTTTATTAATTTAGCCATCTGTTAAAAATGTTTACTTTATATTTAAGTCTCAAAATTACTATGTTTTTAAAACTAATTAAGGATTTTTTCATTAAAAAACGAATTAAAAATAAAATGCATGTTTTTAGTGAAAAAACAAATAAAATTGCAATATTGATTGCTGTTGATGAGATTTATGACATAGAGAATTTGAAAACGTGGTTAATACAAGATGTTTTTATAAATAACGAAGTTAGTTTTTTATTATTTGATGAAAGCGTATCAAAAGAAAAAACACTTAACTCGAGTTGTATATCGAGTAAATCTTTTGGGTGGAATGCTGTTTATAAAGACGATTTGATTACTCAATTTATAAAAAATAACTATCAAGTTTTAATTTCTTTTTCAAATAACAATCTGTATATAAATCATATAGCGCAAAGGGTACAAGCGCAATATAAATTTGGGTTTACATCGCGAAATAATGCTATTTTTGATGTATCTTTGATAGGTACGACCTTTGCTAACGAGGAGTACAGAACAGAATTGTTAAAATATATAAAATCATTTAATATAATTTAAGTAAAATGCAAATGTTTGTTGGAACAGGTGTAGCTTTGGTTACGCCATTTAAAAAAGACTTTTCTGTTGATACAGAAGCTTTAGTACGTATTGTAAATCATGTTATTGAAGGAGGTGTGGAGTATTTAGTTGTTTTAGGAACAACTGCTGAGGCTGCAACTTTGACAAATGAAGAGAAGGAGTTAGTGATAAAAACCGTACAACAAGCAAATAATAAACGTTTGCCAATTGTATTAGGTGTTGGCGGAAATAATACTGCCGAAGTTGTTACGGAATTAAAAACAAGAAACTTTGATGGGGTTGATGCTATTTTATCAGTTTCTCCATACTATAATAAACCTACACAAGAAGGAATTTATCAGCATTTTAAAATGATTTCTGAAAATTCTCCATTGCCAATCATTGCTTATAATGTACCAGGACGAACAGGTTCTAATATGTTGCCAGCGACTGTTTTACGATTAGCTAATGACTTTAAAAATATCATTGGAATTAAAGAAGCAGCAGGTGATATTGTGCAAGCAATGAAAATTATTCAACATAAACCAGCTGATTTTTTAGTGATTTCTGGAGATGATATGATTACTTTACCAATGGTTTTAGCTGGTGGAGCAGGAGTGATATCTGTAATTGGCGAAGGATTTCCAAAACAGTTTTCAGAAATGGTTCGATTAGGTTTACAACGTAAAGTAGATCAAGCTTACGCTTTACATTACGAAATAGCGGATTCTATTGATATGATTTTTGAACAAGGTAACCCAGGCGGAATAAAAGAAGTGTTTAAATCTTTAAATATTGCTGAAAATACCGTGCGTTTGCCATTAGTTAATGTTAACGAAGATTTAGCGAATAGATTAGATCAGTTCACTAAAAAAATAGTATCTTAGATTATTAATTTTACAAAATCAGAATAACTATGTTAGGAAAAACAGTAGAAACAGCATTAAATAACCAAATAAAAGTAGAAGGAGATTCTTCACAAATATATTTAGCAATGGCTGCTTGGGCTGAAGTACAAGGTTTTGAAGGTATAGCAACATTTATGTACAAACAAGCCGACGAAGAACGCCAACACATGTTGAAATTAGTAAAATATGTAAATCAAAGAGGCGGAGAAGCTACAATACCAGCAGTGGCAGAACCTAAGTTAGACCATTCGTCGTTTAAAACATTGTTCACACAATTGTTCGAGCATGAGGTGTATGTGTCGTCTTGTATTAACGAATTAGTACATGTTTCTTTACAAGAAAGAGATTATGCAACACATAACTTTTTACAATGGTACGTTTCTGAACAGATTGAAGAAGAAGCAACAGCACGTACTATTTTAGATAAAATCAATTTAATTGGTGATGATAAAGGTGGTTTATATTTATTTGATAATGATATGAAAACCTTTTCTGGCCAAGCTGCAGCAGACGCTACATCAGCAAACGCATAAACTTTATAAAATGTTCTAACAAAAAGTTGTATAGAACATTTTATTTTTTATTTTATTTATCCACAAAAAATTTTTAATTTTGCATTTGCATTTTAAAATCCTGCAATTGTATTTGTAAGAGAATCTATATGAAAAAATACCTAATTATATTATCAACAGCAGCCTTAGTTGTATCATGTAGTCCATATCAAAAAGCGTTGAAATCAGAAGACAAAGCGTTGAAATACGAAATGGGAACCGAATTATATGAAAAAGGTAAACATAACAAAGCTATTCGATTATTCGAACAAATAGCGGGATCATATAGAGGAAAACCATCTGGAGAAGGATTGTTTTACAGACTTTCAAAGTCGTATTACGAAACAAAACAATATTATTTGGCGGCAGAGCAGTTAAAATCTTTTGTAAATGGTTATCCAAAATCTGAAAAAAGAGAAGAAGCGATGTTTTTAAGAGGAAAAGCCTACTCAATGGTTTCGCCAGTTTACTCGCAAGATCAAGGTGATACCTATCAAGCATTAGAGGTTTTACAAACTTTTATTGATACTTATCCAGACTCGCAATATTTAAGCGAAGCAAACGAGATTGTGGCTGAACTGACAGATAAGTTAGAGAAAAAAGCCTTTGAAATTGCTAGACAATACAATAAAATTGGAGGATATACACGTAATTACAATGCAGCTATTGTAGCTTTAGATAATTTTATTTTGGACAATCCAGGTTCAAAATATAAAGAAGATGCTGTTTTTTATAAATACGACTCTGCCTATAAATTAGCAATGAATAGTATTGATGATAAAAAACATGAACGCTTAAACAAAGCAATCAGTATTTACGAATCGTTTATAGCGAGCTATGCAGATACTAAGTATAAAAGCGAAGCGAAACAAATGTTCGACAATTTAAATAAAGAATTAGAAATATACTCAAATTAAAAATAATCATGGATTTAAAAAAGACTACAGCTCCAGTTAACACAATCACTTATAACAAGACTATAATTGAAGAGCCAACGAGTAATATTTATGAGGCGATTACAATTATTGCTAAAAGAGCAAGTCAAATTAATTCTGAAATTAAAAAAGAGTTAATTGAAAAATTAGACGAATTTGCTACTTATAATGATAGTTTAGAAGAAGTATTTGAAAATAAAGAGCAAATAGAAGTATCTAAATACTACGAAAAATTACCAAAACCTCATGCTTTAGCTGTTGAGGAGTGGTTAAACGACAAAATCTATTTTAATAGACAAGAAAATTCTAATAACGAAGTAGAAGAATAAATGAGTGTTTTAAGCGGGAAAAAAATATTACTTGGAATTTCAGGTGGAATTGCCGCGTACAAAACTACAACTTTAGTAAGACTTTTAGTTAAAGCTGGAGCTCAGGTACAAGTTATCATGAGCCCAGCCGCTAAAGACTTCGTAACTCCTTTAACACTTTCAACACTATCTAAAAATCCTGTATTTTCTACTTTTTATAGTGAAGAAAGTAACAATGCACAATGGAACAATCATGTTGAATTAGCGCTTTGGGCTGATATCATGCTTATTGCTCCTGCAACTGCAAATACAATTGCTAAAATGGCAAATGGTCTTTGCGATAATTTACTTATGGCTACTTATTTATCGGCTAAATGCAAAGTCTTTTTTGCACCTGCTATGGATTTAGATATGTACGCACATCCTTCTACCTCAATAAATTTTAATAAATTACAAAGCTTTGGGAATGTAATGATTCCTACTGAGTTTGGTGAACTAGCAAGTGGTCTTGTTGGTCAAGGGCGTATGGCCGAACCAGAAAATATTATTGCATTTATTGAAAAGGAAGAAGAAAATAAATTACCCTTAAAAGGAAAAAAAGTTTTAGTTACTGCCGGCCCAACTTACGAAGCGATCGATCCAGTGCGTTTTATTGGTAACCATTCTACCGGAAAAATGGGATTTGATATTGCAAATCAAGCAGCAAATTATGGTGCCGAGGTTATTTTGGTGACTGGCCCTACGTACTTACAACCTAAAAATGCTGCTATTAAATTAATTTCTGTTACATCAGCAAAACAAATGTACGATGCCTGCCATTTGCATTTTAATAATATTGATGTTGCTATTGCAGCAGCAGCAGTTGCAGATTATAGACCCAAAAATGTAGCTTCAGAAAAAATAAAAAAATCTGACGCTAATTTTACGATTGAATTAGAGAAAACAGATGATATTTTGGCTTCTTTAGGTAAAATCAAACAAAATCAGTTTTTAATTGGCTTTGCTTTAGAAACTGAAAATGAGGTTGAACATGCTAAGCAAAAGATTGTTAAAAAGAATTTAGATTTAATTGTATTAAATTCGTTAAGAGATGCTGGCGCAGGCTTTGGAAAACCAACAAATAAAGTTACCTTTATAGATAAGAATTTTAATTTAGAACCTTTGGAGCTAAAATCAAAAGAAAGTGTAGCTTTAGATATTATTCAAAAAATCATTAACCACTATGCGTAAATTTTTTTCAGTTGTCCTACTCGTACTTGCATCAAAAATAAGTTTTGCTCAAGAGCTAAATTGTACTGTACAGGTAGATTTTAAGCAAATTACAAATGCAAATACCCAAATTTTCCGTACGTTGCAAACGCAGCTTAACGAATTTATGAATACGACCAAGTGGACTTCTAAAAATTTTGGCAAAAACGAGTTAATCGATTGTTCTTTTTTTATCATTATCAATTCTTTTGATGGAAACAATTTATCTTGTTCCCTTCAAATTCAATCCTCTAGACCAGGATTTAACTCAAATTATAATTCACCAATATTAAACTTTAACGATCGTGAATTTGTTTTTTCTTATATCGAGAATCAACAATTAGTTTTTAATCGTGATGTTTACACCTCTGAACTTTTATCTACTTTAGCCTTTTACGCCAATTTAATAATTGGTTTAGATGCCGATACGTACGCATACAAAGGTGGAGATGAGTTTTTACAAGCTGCTCAAAATATTGTAAACACAGCGCAATCTAGTGGTGGCGTTGCTTGGACACAGGGTGATAACAAGCAAAACCGTTACTATTTAATTACAGATTTGCTAACATCAACGTTTGAACCGTATCGTAAAACCTTATTCGACTATCATTTTATCGGAATCGATAAAATGGTTTCAGAACAAAAAGAGGCTAAAACAAATATTAAAAATGCGATTATAAATTTAAATGCAATAAATAGGGTTAGACCTAATGCATTTATTACTCGCTTGTTTTTTGATGCAAAAGCAAACGAAATTGTAAATATATTTTCTGGAGGACCACACGTTGAAACAGTTGATTTAAAAGAATCTCTTATTCGTTTGTCTCCTTTAAATAACACAAAATGGAATTCAATTAAATAAATTTTTGATCTCTAATGTTAAATCATTTATCCATATCAAATTTTGCTTTAATCGAGTCTTTAGAAATGGATTTTTCTAAAGGAATGTCAATTATTACAGGAGAAACTGGAGCAGGAAAATCAATCTTATTAGGTGCTTTAGCCTTAGTTTTAGGTAAGCGAGCTGATTTAAATTCATTAAAAAATAAAGAAGAAAAATGCGTGATTGAAGCGCATTTTTCTGTTAAAAACTATAACCTTCATCAAATTTTTGAGAACAATGAACTCGAATATGATGATGTCACAATTATTCGACGCGAAATTTTACCATCGGGAAAGTCTAGAGCGTTTGTAAACGATTCTCCTGTTAATTTAACCGTACTTCAAAATTTAAGTCAATATTTATTAGATATACATTCGCAGCACCAAACATCCGAATTGGCAGATGATGCCTTTCAGCTTCAACTAGTTGATGCAATTGCTAAAAATGATGATCTTCTTTCTGAATACAAAAAGATACTGAAAGATTATAAAAAGACTAAAAAAGAGTTAGTTCATCTTGAAAATAATAAGGCTGAATTGATAAAAGAATACGATTACAATTCTTTTTTATTGAATGAATTGATTCAGATAAACCTAAAAACAATTCATCAAGAAGATTTAGAGGCGCAACTAGATATTTTAAATAATGTAGAAGTTATTCAGGAGCATTTAGAACGAAGCAATTCTATTTTAAATGAAGAACAATACGGAATAATCTCAAATTTAAAAGATTTAAAAAATAGTATTTCAAAAGTAAGTTCACTTTCTGTAGAATATTCTAATTTGCTAGATCGAATTTCGTCTGTAATTATTGAAATTGATGACATTTCGAATGAAGTCTCTGTTAAATCTGACAGTTTATCTAAGGATCCAGAAACACTTTATGCAATAAACGAGACTTTGCAAAATTTGTATAGTTTACAAAAAAAGCATGGAGTAACTTCGGTTTCTGAGTTAATTGCAATTCAAGATGTTTTAGAAACTAAAGTGGTGTCTGTAGATGAATTCGATGCTAAAATTGAAAAATTACGTCAAAGTTTAGATTTATATACCGAAAAACTCGAAGTTTTAGCTCAAAAACTTACTGATTCGCGTAGCAAAGCGGCGCCAATTTTATTTGATAAAATTACTCAAATATTAGCCTTAGTTGGTATGCAAAACGCTCGTTTTGAGTTTGAAAATATTGTTTCTAAAGATTTTTTATCAACCGGAAAAGATCAAATACAATTACTTTTATCCGCAAATAAAGGAACTAGTTTTGGTGCAATTAAAAAAGTTGCTTCTGGTGGTGAGATGTCTCGAATTATGCTTGCTATTAAAGCAATTCAGTCAAAATACTCTAAGTTACCAACTATTATTTTTGACGAGATTGATACAGGAGTTTCGGGTGAAGTGGCTAATAAAATGGCTGAAATTATGTATGATATGAGTAGTACCATGCAAGTTTTTGTGATTACGCATTTGCCACAAGTAGCCTCTAAGGGGGATTTTCACTACAAAGTTTCTAAATCGGTTGTAAATGACACTACAGTTTCGGTTTTAAAACTACTTTCGCAAGATGAACGTATTGAGCAAATTGCCGAAATGATTTCGGGTGAGCATTATACCGATTCTGCTATTTCTCATGCTAAAGAGCTTTTAAAGATATTATAAAAAAAATGACCCAGATGGGTCATTTTTTTATCTTTTTCTTTTTGCTGGTGTCGTTTTTTTCGGTGTTGGTTTAACCAATTTAAACTCGTTTTCTTCAGCATTATATGTATATTTATCCGAACCGTTTTTTCCTGTAAGAGTAACATCGCCGTTTGTTAACAAAGTAAATAATCGGCCTTCGTTAATTTTTTTAGAAATTGTTTCAGAAGCATCTTTATGTCTAGATAAATATCTTTTCTCTTCGTAATTGCTAACTTTTTGACGGTTGCTTAAAACATTTTTTTTGTTTTCCAAATCCCAAATGTCTGTTCCGTTAACTTTACCATTTTCCGTAATCAACTCCGATTTTTTGTTCAAAGTCTCTTCCCAAGCAAACATGTATAAATTTTTGTTTCCGCATTTAATTTCATTCATTTTAAAATTATCTGCCTGAACTGCAACCTCTGTTTTACGTGTAAATAAAGTATCTTTTTTAGCTCCGTTGGTTAAATAGATATAAATTTTTTGATTCAAATATTCAGCTTGAAGGTTATTTGATTCATCTTTAGCTAGTATTACTGCTTTAGGTGCTGCAGTTTTTGATTTTGCTGTACTTTTCTTTTTCTGAGCGATCGCTACATTTCCAATTAAAATAAAACAAATAGCAAGTAGGGCGTTTTTCATAATTTTTGTTTTTTTTAACAATTTACGATTATTTTAAAAACTGTACAAACTATTTTTATATGTTTAAAAAATTAGAAAAAAAGTAATAAAAAAACCAGTATTTACAAATACTGTTTTTTTAATTTTAATATAAACTTGGATATTTACTAGGGTTTGCTTCGTGCATGATTGCATAAACCTTTTCAAATATATCTTCGTTAGATGGTTTAGAGAAGTAATCGCCATCTGTTCCATAAGCTGGTCTATGTTCTTTAGCCGCTAATGTTTCTGGTTTACTATCTAAATGTTGATAAGCGTTTTGTTTTTCTAGAATTTCTTGAAGTATATAAGCCGACGCTCCGCCAGGTACATCTTCATCAATTACTAATAGTCGGTTGGTTTTCGCTACTGATTTTACAATGTCTTGATTGATATCAAAAGGTAATAATGATTGAACATCAATAACCTCTGCATCAATTCCAACTTCTAATAATTCTTGAGCTACTTGCTCGACCATGCGTAATGTTGAACCGTAAGAAACTAGAGTAATATCTTCTCCTTGTTTTAAAACTTCAATTTCGCCAATCGGAGTTGTAAATTCTCCCAAGTTAGTTGGCATTTTTTCTTTTAAACGGTAACCATTTAAACATTCTACAACTAAAGCAGGTTCGTCACTAGCTAATAAAGTGTTATAAAAACCAGCTGCTTTAGTCATGTTTCTTGGTACTAAAACGTGCATACCTCTAATTGCGTTGATGATCATTCCCATTGGTGATCCTGAGTGCCAAACTCCTTCTAATCGGTGTCCGCGTGTTCTAACAATTAGTGGTGCTTTCTGCTTACCGTTTGTACGATATTGCGTTGTTGCTAAATCGTCACTCATAATTTGAATGGCATAAAGCAAATAATCTAAATATTGAATCTCAGCAATAGGGCGTAAGCCACGTAAAGCCATACCAATACCTTGACCTAAAATAGTAGCCTCACGAATTCCGGCATCAGAAATACGCAATTCTCCGTATTTTTCTTGTAAACCTTCTAATCCTTGATTAACATCACCAATATTTCCAGAATCTTCTCCAAAAATTAAAGCTTCAGGATATTTAGCGAAAATAGCATCAAAATTATCACGAATAATTAAACGAGCATCAACAAGTTCTGCACTCTCATTATACGTTGCTTCAATGTTTTTAGAGTTTGCAATATTTTTTTCTGAACTTGAATGTAAATTAGCACTGTATAAAGGCTGAATTTTAGCAGAATAATCTGTGATCCAAGTCGAAAGTGTTGCTTTTGCACTTGTGTTTACAACTTTGCGTAATACTTTTCTGGCTGCAACTAAAATATCTTTTCTAATAGGTTCTTTTATCCCAGCTAATTCTGTTGAAATAGTATTGATATACTCTGTCTGAATATTTTGTGAAGCAATATTATTTAAAACTTGAATTAAAGTTGTTCTTTCATCCTTAATAGGATTTAAATATGCATCCCAAGCAAGTTTTTTAGCTTCTAAAACATTCTTTTTAGCTTCGGTATCTACTTCAAGTAAAAGTTCTTCTGTAGCAATATTATTTTCTAAAATCCACTTTCTCATTTGGTTCAAACAGTCAAATTCTGCTTCCCATGTTAAGCGATCTACAGATTTGTAACGTTCGTGTGATCCCGAAGTTGAGTGTCCTTGTGGCTGTGTTAATTGATTTACGTGGATTAAAACAGGAATGTGTTTTTTACGAGCAATTTCACTAGCTTTTTGATATGTTTCGACTAATGAAGGATAGTCCCATCCTTTAACGCGTAAAATTTCGTATCCGTTTGTTCCTTCTTCACGTTGGAAACCTTTTAATATTTCAGAAATATTTTCTTTAGTTGTTTGGTGGCGTGCGTGCACAGAAATTCCGTATTCATCATCCCAAACACTCATTACCATTGGTACTTGTAAAACACCAGCAGCATTGATGGTCTCGAAAAATAAGCCTTCAGATGTTGAGGCATTTCCAATAGTTCCCCAAGCGACTTCGTTTCCATTAACCGAAAAATTTTCGGCATTAATTCCAGGAACATTTCTAAAAATTTTAGATGCTTGCGCTAAACCTAACAAACGAGGCATTTGCCCAGCAGTAGGAGATATATCTGAAGATGAGTTTTTTTGTTGTGTTAAATTTTTCCAATTCCCTTGATCGTCTAGTGAATGCGTAGCAAAGTGCCCGCCCATTTGTCTACCAGCGCTCATAGGTTCATTTTCAATGTCAACGTGTCCGTATAATCCTGCGAAGAATTGTTGTGGAGTTAGAGCTCCAATAGCCATCATAAAAGTTTGATCGCGGTAGTATCCAGATCTAAAGTCTCCGTTTTGGAAAGCTTTGGCTAAAGCAAGTTGTGGAACTTCTTTTCCATCACCAAAAATTCCAAATTTTGCTTTTCCTGTTAATACTTCTCTACGACCTAACAAACTACATTCTCTACTAACTCGAGCTATTTTATAATCACGTAATACTTCTGTTTTAAAATCTTCAAAAGATAACACTTCTTTTGTTGTAGTTTGGTTCATAATTATAAAAATTGATTTCATACAAATTTAATTATTTATTGTATATAAACAATTAAACGAGAAAAATTAAATTGATTAATTATTAAATTAGGTGCGCTAAAACGACTGTTTTTTGATTTTACTTTAAAAAAAAGCTAAAATATATTAAGTATATATAATTTTATTAAAACCATTTACGCGTAAATAATGAAAACAATGTTTTAGGACTTAGGGTAAAAACAAAGCGAACTTTTTCGTGGTAATTGGGTTGTGCAATTTCCCATCCGTTATTAGAATAAACAGGGAAATAAAGTTCAAAATAATCTTGTACTAAATTTAAACGAATTCCGGAATCGTAAATAAAGGTTGGATCAATGTTTTTGTTTTTCATAAATCCAAAATCCGAGTATCCCTCAATCCAATTCCAAAGCGTATAGCTTAAATTGGTCGTTGCTAGCCATTGGTTTGCATATCTGTTCTCGAACATAGATTTAAAACCTCCTTCGGCAACGATGTATTGTTGCGAATACAGCCCAGTTGATTCAGAGCGGCCTAAAAGGCCATAATCATATAAATAATCTGTAGGTTTATCTACTCCAAAATCAAAAAAGTTAGAAGTGGTTTTTCGATACAAAAATACACCAGCATATCCTCTAACTGTAAAATGGCGGTTGTCGCTAAACAGCTTTCTAAAATGAATGTTACCACTTAATTTTCCAAATTTATTTGCGGTTTGTACATCTATTCCGTAGCGGTATAATCTGGTAAACTCGTGTTCGCTACTGTTTAGTTTTAAATTAAAAACGGCATAATTTTCTTCTTTAGGATTCAAAAAGTTACTTTTCTCTCTATCCAAAAGTACATATCTAAAAATAATATTTTTACTGCTATTTTTTCGTAAATCTAAATCTCTAAAATTAAGTGTTACCGATGGCGAAAATTTATAATAGCGTGCATTTGGTGCATAGTGGTAAGTGTGCCCAAAAACATTATATCGAATGTTAAAGAGTTTTTGGTCTCTAAACATTTGATTGTACGTGAAGCTAGCATTACCAATTAGTTTTTTGGTGTTCCATGAAAGGGTAGGAGCAACATCAAAAGTAAATGGTTTTATAAAAACAGATTTGTTATTGAAACTTATAGCTGGCGAAATACCATCGTAATAATTATATGAAAATTCAGGCAAAAAGAATAATTGATTGTAATCAGGATCCTCTAAATCTCGAATAAAAGTCAATTTTATAGGTTTGCTAACTCCTAAAAATGCGTTTGGATTTTGCCAGTTGTTGCCTCTAAAAATTTCTGGAACTTCGCCAAAATAATTTAAAGCATATTTTTGTTTGGTATCGGTAAAGTTAATAATGGTATCATTTTTAAAAGCCGGAATCCAATATTTATTTGTTATTGTATCGTTTTTAATAGTGTACAACGTAGTTGGAAATGGTGAGTTGGTTTTATTTTTAAGGTGAAGCTCAACTCCGTTCGTTGTTTTTTTAGATGCTTTAATTTTATAATCAATTAATTGATTGCTGTGTACCAAATCAGCAAACCAATTTGTTGTTTTTGGCGCATTTTGGGCGAGTAAATTAAAAAAATCCGTTTCAGACGTTTCTTGGCGTTGGGATAATAGGCTGTAATGTTGTAATTTTTTTATAAAAAAATCTTGCCCTAAATAATCTGCCCAATATTTAAAATTTAAACCTGATTTGTAACGTCCCGAAATTTGTTCATTAAATTTTATAAACGTATCCTTCGAGTTTCCCACCGGCTGATCCAAGTTTTTACGAGCCATTAGTAAATAAACAATTTCGAATTGATCATTAAAATCGCGTTGAAAAATGGAATAGTAGTTTAAAAATTTAAAATGAGATAGTTTACCCAACATTTTAGTATTTGGATAAAACGTTTGCATGTATTGCATAATTAAATACGTTTGATATCCGTCGGTAATCCAAGTTTCGGTTCTGGGATTGTGACTAAAAATATCTTCGGTAACTTTTGCGATATATGTTTTTAGAAATTTGAGTTCAAAAATCAATTGATTATCAAAAGGTGATATAAAAGATGGGAGCTGATTTAAACCATAAAGCGGACTTCTTTCATAATCATACTGCGAAACAAGCACATTGTTTTTATGCTGTATTAGTAACGCATCATCTATATATTGTGTTATTTTTTGTATGGATTGAATTTGCTGTTCTAAAGTTATTTTCTTTTCGTAAAGATTAGAATATACAATACGATTTTGTGTTTGATAGCTGTAAAAATCATTGTTTTTTAGTAATTGAATTTCGATGTTTTTTACATTATTTGCGTTTAAAATGTAACTTTTTTCTGTGCTAGAAGTAATTTGTGCATTACTGTTTAAAAAACTTTGCGTTGCTAATTCCACATCAAAATTTATAGAAAAATTACTTAACGGCAAGGCTGCGTCTAATAAATTTTCGTTGTGAAAAGCAATCATTTTATCCTCGTTAATTTTAGCAGGTAAAATAAGCCAATCTTTTAATATCGTATTTCCTTTTTTGTCAATTCCGTAACCACTAAAGTTAGAATCGGGAAGGGTGATTGTGTAAGAAATTTCAATTTGAAAATGAGAAGATTTATCTGTATTCGCAACCTTGATCAAATCAAAATCACGAACATAATTTTGGGTAATGTCTTTTCCGTTAATTTTTAATTCGTGAATTTCGGTTTTTCCACGTTCATCAGCTTTAGATAGATGAAAGCTTCTAACAAATTGATCTGAAAAACGATATCCTAATGGTGATTTTTTATCCCAATAAGCATTGTTCCAATCATTAAAAACTAAAGTATCAAGTGAAATGTTGTTAGAAACAGAAAAAGTGGTACTTTGTTTTATGGCTATTGTTTTTGTTGTTTCGTTAAAAGTAGCATTTATAGTATGCTGATTTTGAGAATGACAATTAACTAAAATATAAAAAAAGAATATTGTAAGTAACCACTTATTGTTTATCATGTTTTATCAAAAAAATTATGCAAATAAAAATAAGATTTTATTTGCATAAAAAGTACTATTATTTGCTTGAATTGTTATGGTTTTTAAATAAAAAGGCAAAGCCCATGCGAGATAACATTTTTATTAAAAAGTTTTTAAAAAAAGTATGTTGTCCGGCCAATGTTCCTAAAATAAGTAACATTACTTTATAAATAGGAAAAATGATTAAAATATATAAAATGATGTATAAAAGCAGATTCATTTCGCTTTTGTGAATACCTAAAAAGCTTAAAATAGGTTTCGCAATTATTGAAGAAGTTGTACCTGTAACCGCAAAAACAATAAGAATGACAATAACTTGAAAATTGGAAGTTAAACCCCAACGTTGTTTTAATTTTTCCATAATTTAAAATGATTCTATACAAAAGTACAATTTTATGGGCGAGCCACAAAACTTCCTAACTTTATTTTATTTGTTGTTTGAAAGTAAACCAAATAATTGTACAACAAATAATTTACTTCGTATCCGTAATTTATACCATATTGATAATCGATAGTGCTGATAAAAAAATCACGATGTCTTGCTGAATAAAAATTTTGATTCCAGGCGTTTACCCAATCCAAGTTTCTGGCTTCTAAATAGCTTTGCGAGTAATAACCTCGAGGTTTACCATACTGAACCAACCAGGAATTAAATCCTCCATCAATAATAATTACCTCGTACTCTAACGAATCGTTTGCGATGCGAATGGTGTCGTTTTGAGTGGTTAAATTTGCTGGTTTATCTTTTTTTTGGATTGAAGATTTACAACTTAACAAGGCAAAAAGAAGTATAAAAATGGATACAATGTACTTCATAATCTGGTGTTTTTTTGTATTTTAAAAATACAATTTTTATATGGATTGATTATCATAAAAAACGATCAAAGTTTAACTTTGATCGTTTTGGCTGTTATAAAATGGATTGAAAATATTGATTTTGTTGTTCACTAAAACCTGGTTTTAATTGTTTTTCGAACAATTTTTTTAATTCTTTTTTACACTTTTCACATGATTTTTCTTGCGCTAAATTATTTAAAACAGTGTAATAGCCGTATTTAATTATGGATGAAATACGAGGAATATCAACCTCATTAATTATTTTAAAATTGCTTACATTTTTACTTTGTAACAATTCATTCATTTTCTCAAAATTGAATTCAAAAGCCGTATTTTTTGTTGTAATTGGAGTTAATTTAGAAATAAGGCCATAGTTTTCAAAGTTATTCTCAAGTCCGCCATAAAATGTTGGCGAGGCAAAGTTGGAAAAAAAGATAGGTCTTTCGTAGTAATTATCTTCAATTATTTGTAATTAAATTGCTCGTTGTGGACTTAAATATGAACGTTTACTAGCTATTTCGTTTTCACTTTTAGCATGCATTCTATCAGATGTTAAATCTGGATTTACTTCCCAATTAAAAGTATTTTTAATACCTAAGTTATATTTTTTTTGATCTTCTTCGGATACTTTTATAGCCACAGTAGTTGGTTTCCATTTAAAAGGATGTATATCCTTTATTTGTACATCTGTCAGGCTGATGTGAATTTTTTTAACGCCACCTTCTAATCCATCTTTTAAAAATTTAACATACCAAGGTCGGTCAATATTTCCAATAGGGATTAAGGTGATATCAGTTCTAAAATTTTCGTGAAGTTGCAAATACGAACACACGTCAAAATCAGCATTTCCTCCAGCGAATATAATGGCATTGGGTTCAGCACTTTTTAAAAAATTTCTTCCATATTCTAATAACCAATCCGGATACGCACCTTTATCAAATGCTTTTTTATAAAAGTATTTTAATTTATCTAAATCATAATTTTGCATGGATTTAAACGCATTTCCACTACATTCTGCTCCGTAAAAGTATTTTGCATCGCCGTAATTTGGATTAAGTTGCAGGGCTTTATCTAAATAAGTAAATATTTTTTCAGAATTTTCGTAATTATAGCCTTTTAAAGGACGACTGTCGTAGGCGTTATAGTGATTAAACCAACCCAAATAATAATAAATTTCGGGATCACTTGGATTGTTTTTAGCAGCCTGTTCTAAAAGTTGAATAGCCTCGTTATAATGTTCTAGTTTAAATTTTTGTAAGGCTTGATCTTTAATGAATTTTGTGTCCAAAAAGTAAAAGGAATAAGTAAAGCGACTAGATGTAGTATTCTCATCAAAATATATTTTTATAAAAGTAAAAAAGGTTGAAGCTTACTTCAACCTTTTAGAATTATTTTAACAGTGTTACTATTTGCGAAGCTAACTCGGTACCTATTCGATCTTGCGCTTCAATTGTAGCGGCTCCAATATGTGGAGTTAGAGATATTTGTGTATGCATTAAAACCTGAACTTGTGGTGTAGGTTCGTTATCAAAAACATCTAACCCAGCAAAAGATAATTTATTTGAGTTTAAGGCATCAACCAATTCTACCTCGTTAATTACACCACCACGAGCACAGTTAATTATAGCGGCACCATCTTTCATTTTTTCAAATTCGGCTGCTCCAATTAAATATCCATTTTGTGCAGGTACGTGAAGTGTGATAAAATCGGCTTGTTTTAAAACTTCATCAAAAGTTATGGTTTTAATAGTGAAATTAACTTTTTGGCCATCAAAAAAGTCAAGTTGGATTACAGCACTTTCAATAAATTTATCTGTAGCAATTACTTTCATTCCTAAACCTAAAGCAACTTTTGCTACAGCTTGACCAATGCGACCAAAGCCAACAATACCAATAGTTCTACCACGTAATTCGATACCGTTTGCATAAGCTTTTTTAAGACCGTTAAAGTTGGTATCTCCTTCTAAAGGCATATTTCGGTTAGAATCGTGTAAAAAACGAACTCCAGAGAAAATGTGAGCAAATACCAATTCGGCAACAGATGCAGATGAAGATGCAGGAGTATTAATTACGTGAATACCTTTTGATTTTGCGTATTCAACATCAATATTATCCATACCGACACCACCACGACCAATTAATTTTAGGTTTGGACAAGCATCAATTACATCTTGTTTAATTTTTGTTGCGCTGCGAACTAATACGGCGTCAATTTTATTTTCGTTGATAAAGTTTGCTACTTGCTCTTGAGCAACTTTAGTTGTGATTACTTCAAATCCTGCTTTTTCTAGAGCAATAATTCCACTGGTAGAAATACCATCATTTGCTAAAACTTTCATATTATTTTGTTTTATGCTTTTCTTTCTAATTCTTTCATTACATCTACTAATACTTGTACCGATTCGATAGGTAAAGCGTTGTACATTGATGCGCGGTAACCACCAACCGAACGATGTCCGTTAAGTCCAGAAACTCCCGCTTCTTTCCACATGGTGTTAAATAAATCTTTGTGAGCTTCCTCATTATTTAATAAAAAGGTAGCGTTCATGTTGGATCTATCTTCTTTAACTGCTGTTCCTACAAATAGCGGATTTCGATCAATTTCATTATATAATAAATCTGCTTTCGCTTGATTTTTAACTTCAATAGCTTCAATTCCCCCTAGTTTTTTTAACCATTGTAAGGTTAGTAATGAGGTGTAAACCGCTGAAACTGCAGGCGTATTGTACATACTTTCTTTTGCTATATGCACTGCATAGTTTAAGATGTTAGGAATGTTACGTGAAGTTTTTCCTAACAATTGTTCTTTAACGATCACTAAAGTTGTTCCGGCAGGGCCCATGTTTTTTTGTGCACCAGCATAGATAACATCAAATTTAGAAAAATCTAATGTTCTAGAAAATATATCGGAGCTCATATCGCAGATTAAAGGAACGGCACATGGTTCAAAGTTTTTAATTTGCGTACCATAAATGGTATTGTTGCTTGTGCAGTGAAAATAATCAGCATCTACAGGAATTGATAGTTTTTTTGGAATGTGATTGTATCCTTCTGCTTTAGATGAGCCAACGATAACCGTTTCACCAAAAGCTTTAGCCTCTTTTGCGGCATTATTTGCCCATGTTCCTGTGTCTAAGTAAGCCGCTTTACCGCCTTGTTTTAAAAAGTTATACGGAATACGTAAAAACTCCATACTCGCACCACCTTGTAAAAATAGCGCTTGATATCCTTTTCCTGTTAGTCCAAGTAGCTCTAGTGATAATGCTCGAGCTTCTTCCATCACGGCAACAAAATCTTTGCTTCGATGTGAGATTTCAAGGATTGATAATCCTGAGTTATTGAAATTTAAAATCGCTTCGGCTGTTTTGGTAAATACTTCTTGTGGAAGAATACAAGGACCAGCGCTGAAATTATGAATTTTCATTTTATTAGATGTGTTGTGTTGTTATTTTCTAAATACTTCAATAGTAGCATTACTTTCAACTAGGTCTGTAAACTTACCTTCGTAGCGCGTTGCTCTAACAATATGATTGTCTATCCAATGGTAATTTCCTCCACGAGGTTTGCCCATTAACAAGCTATGATATTTAAATTGATGTTTTTTAAGCCAGTTTTCTGTCACTTCTCTGTGTGCTTCTGTTCTGGAAGTAAAAAAACAGATTTGATGGCCTTGATCGTACCATTTATTAACCGTTTCTAATGCATCCGGAAAAGGTAAGCACGTTTCCATTCGCTCGGGTTGCTCATTTGGTACGTCATCGGTGATTGTACCATCAATATCAATTAAATAATTTTTAATCCCATCTTTTAGTATTGGGCTCTCGTTGTTTTTGAATTCTAATTCCATAGAAAATATTTGTTGTGTTGTATTACAAATTTCATAAATAAAACACAATAATAGAGCGTAAATAATGTAAAATTTAGCCTATATTTTTAGTAAAAATTCAATTGTATCGGCATTATCTGCATAATCCCATAAATTTGGTTTTTGAGTTTTACCAAAAGAAATGTGATTTTTTTGAATATTTTTTGATACTATGCATTGAATTTTTTCATTATCTGTAAATAAACGACCTAAAACGGCATCTAAGTTTGAATAATATTCATAAAAGACAGATGAAATAGGAGAGCTGTAACCTTCGTCTTCTTTTAGCGTCATAAACTCGTTATCTAGAATATTAAACATACTCATTAAGAAAACTGCCTTGTTGTAATCGTAATTATTGGCATATTTTTCATAATAAATGACATCTTTGTACTCGTACATAGCTTCAAAAAATAGTTTGAAGTCATAGTTTTGAGGTACAAATAATTTGGAAACATTTCTACATCCTAAACCATAATATCTAAAAATATCTTCTCCTAAGGCAATTAAATCTTCTTTAGTTTCTGTTCCGTCCAAAATTGCAACCGAATTTCTATTTTTTCTAATAATATTTGGTACTTTACTAAAATAATAATCAAAGTATCGAGCAGTGTTATTACTTCCGGTTGCTATTACTGCATCAAAATTTTCGAGTTTGGTTTGAGTGAATTCGATGTAATTGTTTAAGTCTGGATTTATTTTTATTAAATATGATGCTAAGAAAGGAAGTAAATTTTGGTCGTTGCTAGATAGCTTAATTAGCGCTTTGTGTCCGGTAACTAAAACGGATAGAAAATCGTGAAAACCTACTAACGGAATATTTCCGGCTAAAACTAGAGCAACCGTTTTACTGTTTTTTTGACTATTTAATTCGTAATTTGCTAACCAAGTAGTAATATTTTTTTCTGATAAAGCGTCAGCCCAAGATTGTATTGCAAAATAAACCTGTTCTGGCGTAAACCATCCATTTAATGATTGCGCACGGTGAATTATCGTTACAAAAGCATCAAAAAATTCATCATTATGTAAAACATTAGGATCTTTTTTATCGTTATCTAAATTAAATTGACGTAAAAAATGCCCTAATTCTATAAAAGATTGTATTTTATTATTGATTATCATGGTCGTGAACTTGTGTATAAATTGATTAGATTGTATTTTTGTACAAATTTATAAATAAAATAGCTATGGCAATCATTATTACTGATGAATGTATCAACTGCGGTGCTTGTGAACCAGAATGTCCAAACACTGCCATTTATGAGGGAGCTGATGACTGGAGATATAAAGATGGTACAGCATTAACAGGATCCCTTGTTTTACCTGACGGAAGTACGGTAGATGCAGATGCGCCACAAACTCCTATTTCTGATGACTATTATTACATTGTACCTGGTAAATGTACAGAATGTAAAGGTTTCCATGAGGAGCCACAATGTGCTGCAGTTTGCCCAGTTGATTGTTGTGTGCCAGATGATAATCACGTAGAGTCTGAGGAGACTTTATTAGCACGTCAATCATTTTTACATAACGAGTAAACTTTTAACAAACTAATCTTTTTTAGGTTAGTTTGTTATACATAATTAATAAAAAAGCTACTCCAAATTATTGGAGTAGCTTTTTTTTGTAGCTAATTAAAAAGGAATTTAATTATGGAGATAATAGGTTAAACTAGAATTTGGGATTTTAGTTTATATATTTAGGTTAGACTAGAATTTGGGATTTTAGTTTATATATTTAGGTTAAACTAGAATTTGGGATTTTAGTTTATATATTTAGGTTAAACTATGAAATTTGAGCTTTTTTTGTATTAGGTTTAAACTGTAGAATTTGGGATTCTTTAGTTTACATTATATTTAGGTTAGAAATTTGGATGGGAAAATGTATCTTAATTAGAATCTGTAACCAACACCAAAACCTAATAATAATGGATTAATTTTTACGTCGGCTGGGATTGTTAATCCACTTGCTAAATTTGTAGCATCAACAGTAACGTCTGTTTTTAAGAAGATGTATTTAGCATCTACATTTAAAAAGAAGTTATCGGTAATGTTAAAATCGGCACCAATTTGCGTAGCAATACCAAATGCGTTATCATATTTTATATCAGCAACGGTGTTTCCTGCTTTTTCGTTATAGAAAATAGTATAGTTAACACCTGCACCTATGTATGGTTTTACTACATTGTCTTTTCCTGGATAAAAGTGATATTGTACTGTTAGGGTAGGAGGAAGTAAGTAAACCGAACCTAGGTCAATGTTTGTACTTGTTGGACCTCCAATAGCAGAAATATCAGAACCTACAGTGTTTACATTGTGTTTTGTTGTTCCTAAAATCAATTCGGCTGCAATGTTTTTTGTAAAGAAATAGGTAATGTCTAATTCTGGAATAAATTGATTTGCGATGTTAACATCTCCGCCAATTACTCCAACTGTAGCACTTTCGTTTGGAACAACGCCAACACCTCTTAATCTAATTTGCCAATGTTTAAAATCAGAAGGGTTAGAGTTTTCAGTTGTTGTTTCTTGTGCATAAACAGCAGAACTAACACTTAATAAAGATACTAATGATAATACAATTTTTTTCATAGTGATGTAAGTATTAATGATTTACAGTACAAATGTAGGTGAGGTGAATAAAGGGAAATATGACATTTATCAGAAAGTGAGTTTTTGAATAAATATGCAGTGTATTTTTATTTTACATTTCTGTTTTTCAAGTATTTAGTTATATGATAAATATCATATTGTTATTTTTGAATTGTTTAAAATGTTTTTGCAGCGCGCAATAGGGATGGTAGCCTTGTGGAGCTCACTACGGAATGTAATGGAGTAGTAGCGACGGCGACAGCCCGACCCCTAGGGATTGCCATAAAAAAACACCTCATACAAGGTATGAAGTGTTTGTGTGTTTATTTCCAACGTAGGTTTTTTTCGATTGCTTTTATTAGTTTGATCGCAATGTCTTTTTGTGTAGCGCCTTCGATGCCCTCGAGTCCTGGAGAGGAGTTTACCTCGAGTAAAAGTGGGCCTTTTTTAGAACGGATGATATCTACACCAGCAACTTTTAGATTGAATGTTTTTGCTGCTTTTATGGCAATGCGCTTTTCTTCGGCAGTTGCTTTTATAGACGCGCCCGTACCACCCATGTGTATGTTGGCCCTAAACTCGCCTTCGGCAGCAGTGCGCTCCATGGTTGCAACTACTTTACCGTCGACCACAAAAAGGCGCAGGTCCTTTCCTTTGGCTTCTTTTATAAATTCTTGAACTAAAATATTTGCATTTAAGCTTTTAAATGCGTTGATTACGCTTTCTGCGGCTTGATTGGTTTCGGCTAAAACTACGCCTTTACCTTGCGTTCCTTCTAATAATTTGATAATTAAAGGCGCTCCGCCAACCATTGAGATTAAATCGCTAGTGTTTAGTGGCGAGTTTGCAAATCCGGTTGTTGGGATTTCGATATTGTTTTTTAAAAATAGTTGTAGGGCATATAGTTTGTCTCTGGATTGTGAGATAGACATTGAACCGTTTAAACAAAATATTTTTAGGGCTTCGAATTGTCTAAGTAAAGCACAGCCGTAATAGGTCATGCTTGGTCTGATGCGCGGAATTACGGCATCAAAACCACTTAATACTTGTCCGTTACGATAGTGAATTTCGGGATTATTAGAGTCAAGTTTTATATAACAATCTTTTATGTTTAAAAAGTGCATCTCGTGTCCAAGTTGTTCACCAGCTTCGATAATTCGTTTGTTACTATACAGTTCGGGGTTTGAGGCTAATAATCCAATGCGTAATTTTTTGTCGGGTGTATCTCCTCTGTAGTAAAATTCTTTTAATTTTTCTTTATTAGGTTCTCCTTGTAAAAAATTTTGTTCGGGATCTACAATTAATCTACCAGCCATGGCCTCGCGCCCAAGTAGCATACGGTATCCCATGGAATCGCGATTGGTTAAGGTAAGCTCAATATCCCAGGTCATGCCACCAAATTCGATTTCGGTTTGGATTACGTGACGTAGCTCGCGTGCACCTGAACTGCTTTTTATGATGCGTTTATCGATGACTTTAGCTTCGCAATGTATGCTTATATTGTTGTTTTTTTGAAGCGGGTTGACATCGAATTTTACCCAGTTCTCATTTGATTTTTGAAATGGAACGATATTAATAGCGTGTAGGGCTGAAGTTTTTGCCCCAGAGTCTATTCTAACTTTAATGCTTGGAATGTTTAGTGAAGTTATACTACACCATTCTTCGCTTCCTACAATGAGTTTATTAATCACAAACAGTAATATTTAGGGCGCTAATATAAAGGTTTAATATTATGAAAAAATTATTTTATGATAAAAAAATAAAAAAAGATCAAGGGTTTAATTCCTTGATCTTTAGTTTTTTATTGGGCTGATTTCTCGGTTTTGTTAATTTCGACTACTAATTCTGTTTTTTCAGTGTCTAGGTTCATAATAATTTCGTCGCCATTTTGAATTTTAGAAGTGATAATTTTCTCGGCTAGTGTATCTTCAATATACTTTTGTATAGCACGTTTTAGAGGTCTTGCTCCAAATTGTTTATCAAATCCTTTTTCAGCAATAAAATCTTTAGCGCTATTTGTTAAACGTAGGGTATAACCCAAGTCTGCAATGCGTTTGTAAAGTTTTTGAAGTTCGATATCAATAATTTTATCAATATCTTCACGTTCAAGAGCATTAAATACAACAACATCATCGATTCTGTTTAAAAACTCGGGAGCGAAAGCTTTTTTAAGAGCATTTTCGATAACACCTTTTTCTATATCGCCTTGTTGTGCTTGTTTGGCAGCGGTTCCAAAACCAACACCTGTACCAAAATCTTTTAATTGGCGTGCCCCAATATTTGATGTCATGATGATAATTGTGTTTCTGAAATCGACTTTACGACCTAATGAGTCTGTTAAGTGACCGTCATCTAACACTTGTAAAAGCATATTAAATACATCTGGGTGTGCTTTTTCGATTTCGTCTAATAAAACCACCGCATAGGGTTTACGTCTAATTTTTTCGGTTAATTGTCCACCTTCTTCATAACCAACGTAGCCAGGAGGTGCGCCAACTAATCTAGAAATCGCGAATTTTTCCATGTATTCACTCATGTCTATTCGAATAAGCGCATCTTCAGAATCAAATAATTCTTTAGCAATAACCTTAGCTAGTTGTGTTTTACCAACTCCGGTTTGACCTAAAAAGATAAAAGAACCGATAGGTTTATTAGGATCTTTTAAACCAGCTCTGTTACGTTGAATAGATTTTGCGATTTTTAAAACAGCTTCATCTTGTCCAATAACTTTTCCTTTAATTAATTCGGGTAATTGAGCAAGTTTGTTACTTTCTGTTTGAGCAATTCTGTTAACAGGAACTCCTGTCATCATCGAAACTACATCAGCAACATCATCTTCAGTCACGGTAATGCGGTTTATTTTTGAGTCGTTTTCCCATTTCTCTTGTTCGGTAGCCAGGCTTTTTTCAATTTTTCGTTCATCATCTCTAAGTTGAGCTGCCTCTTCGAATTTTTGTTTTTTCACCATTTGATCTTTGTTTGCACGAACTTCTTCTAAGCTTTTTTCAAGATCTAAAATTTCTTTAGGAACAGAGATGTTTGTAATATGTACACGAGATCCTACTTCATCTAAAGCATCAATAGCTTTGTCTGGTAAAAAACGGTCTGTCATGTAACGGCTTGTTAATTTCACACATGCATCAATAGCTTCTGGCGTATAAACTACGTTATGGTGATCTTCGTATTTAGATTTGATATTGTTTAAGATGATAATTGTCTCCTCAACTGTTGTTGGTTCAACAATTACTTTTTGAAAACGACGTTCTAAAGCACCATCTTTTTCAATATACTGGCGATATTCGTCTAGTGTAGTAGCACCAATACATTGAATTTCTCCACGTGCTAAGGCTGGTTTAAACATGTTAGACGCGTCTAACGAACCCGTTGCACCACCAGCACCAACTATGGTGTGAATCTCATCAATAAATAAAATGATATCGGTGTTTTTTTCAAGTTCATTCATAACCGCTTTCATGCGTTCCTCAAACTGACCACGGTATTTTGTACCAGCCACTAGGCTTGCTAAATCAAGGGTTACAACACGTTTGTTGAATAAAATTCGAGATACTTTTTTCTGAACAATTCTAAGAGCAAGCCCCTCTGCAATTGCAGATTTACCCACACCAGGTTCCCCAATTAATAGCGGGTTATTTTTTTTACGACGCGATAAAATTTGCGATACACGCTCAATCTCTTTTTCACGTCCAACTACCGGATCAAGTTTGCCTTGTTCTGCTAATTCGGTTAAGTCGCGACCAAAATTATCTAGAACAGGAGTTTTAGATTTTTTATTGGATTTTGGTGTGTTTTGTGTAAAAGGATTGTCTTTTTCGTCGTTTTCAGGATCTCCAAAAGCTTCGTTTCTTGGAAAGTCTGATGATTCTGTTAAATTTTCAATATTCATAGACGAATATATATTTTTAGCTTGTTCGTAATCAATGTTAAAGCTATTAGAAAACAATACAGTTATCGGATCTTTATCGTTTTTTAAAATACATAAAAACAAATGCGCAGATTTGATTTCTGAGCATTGAAAGAATTTAGCTTCAAGCAATGAGGTTTTCAGCGCGCGTTCTGCTTGTCTAGTCAGATACATGCTTTTTTTATCATAACTGCTCGAATAGCTGTCGTCTGCAACAGTTAGATTTATATTTTCAATACGTTTTCTTAATATTCCTAAATCTATTTCCATAGACTTAATTAGTTCCATTGCCGAGCCTCTACCATTTCTAAGTATTCCTAAAAGTAGATGTTCTGTTCCAATAAATTCATGCCCCAGACGTAAAGCTTCCTCCTTACTATACGTGATTATGTTCTTTAATGATTTTGAAAAATTTTCATCCATCTGAGCGATATATTAATTAATAATAAACAATTAAGTAACAAATATTATACCTAAAAAATAATCTGCTATTATGTCATATTTGTATAACTGCTAATAGACAAAAAAAATATGAGATATGAAAATTAAATAAACTGAAATTTACAAAAAAAAGTATTTTTTAGTAAGTATTTTTTTTAGTTTTTTGTGTGTATTTTGATGAAAAATCAAGTTTAAATATGTATATTAGCACGTTTTGAAAAAGAATAAAATAAATTAATAAAAATACTATGTCTGAAGGAGAAAAGTTAATTCCTATTAACATTGAGGACGAAATGAAATCGTCATACATTGACTATTCAATGTCTGTGATTGTTTCAAGAGCTTTGCCTGATGTTAGAGACGGTTTAAAACCGGTACACCGAAGAGTTCTTTTTGGGATGTATGAATTGGGAGTTTTATCTAATAGAGCTCATAAAAAGTCTGCTAGAATTGTTGGAGAGGTTTTAGGTAAGTACCACCCACACGGAGACAGCTCTGTTTATGATACCATGGTTCGTATGGCTCAAGATTGGTCATTG
Organism: uncultured Flavobacterium sp.; assembly: GCA_947631175.1. GTDB lineage: Bacteria > Bacteroidota > Bacteroidia > Flavobacteriales > Flavobacteriaceae > Flavobacterium. Next base: position 33,537 of record CANRKI010000002.1, on the reverse strand, counting down.
CGCTACACATTAGTTGATGGACAAGGTAACTTTGGATCGGTTGATGGTGATAGCCCTGCGGCTATGCGTTATACCGAAGCTAGAATGAAAAAAATTGCTGAAGAAATTTTAGCAGATTTAGATAAAGAAACAGTTGACTTTCAGTTAAACTTTGATGATACCTTAGAAGAACCTAAGGTTATGCCTACAAAAATTCCGAACTTATTAGTAAATGGAGCATCGGGTATTGCAGTAGGTATGGCTACTAATATGGCGCCACACAACTTAACAGAAGTAGTTGACGGAACATTAGCTTACATTGATAATAATGAAATTACTATTGATGAGTTAATGAACTATATTAAAGCACCTGACTTCCCTACAGGAGGTACCATTTATGGTTACGAAGGTGTGAGAGAGGCTTTTAAAACAGGTCGTGGTCGAGTTGTTTTACGTGCCAAAGCGCATTTTGAAGAGGTAGATGGTAAAGAAGCTATCATTGTTACAGAAATTCCTTATCAAGTAAATAAAGCTGAAATGATTAAAAAAACAGCTGATTTAGTTAATGATAAAAGAATTGAAGGAATCTCTACCATTCGTGATGAATCTGACCGTAACGGTATGCGTATTGTGTATATTTTAAAGCGTGAAGCAGTGCCAAACATTGTTTTAAATACGTTATATAAATACACACAATTACAATCATCGTTCTCGGTAAATAATATTGCCTTAGTTAACGGTCGTCCAGAAACTTTAAATCTAAAAGATTTAATTTATCATTTTGTTGAACACCGCCACGAAGTTGTAACACGCCGTGCTCAGTTTGAGTTACGTAAAGCTGAAGAACGTGCTCACATTTTAGAAGGTTTAATCATCGCTTCGGATAATATTGACGAGGTAATTGCAATTATTCGTTCTTCTAAAGATGGAGACGAAGCGCGTACTCGTTTAATTGAACGTTTTACACTTTCAGAAATTCAAGCTCGTGCTATTGTTGAGATGCGTTTACGCCAATTAACAGGATTAGAGCAAGATAAATTACGCGCAGAGTACGACGAAATAATGAAGTTAATCAATCATTTAAAAGAATTATTAGCTTCTAAAGAATTACGTATGAATTTAATTAAAGAGGAATTAATTGAAATACGTGATAAATACGGTGATGCTCGTCGATCTGTAATTGAGTATGCTGGAGGAGATGTTTCGATCGAAGATTTAATCGCCGATGAGCAAGTTGTAATTACAATTTCTCATGCAGGTTACATCAAACGTACTTCACTTTCAGAATACAAAACACAAAACAGAGGAGGAGTAGGACAAAAATCAGCAGGTACTCGTGATCAAGATTTCTTAGAGCATATGTATGTGGCTACAAACCACCAATATATGTTGTTCTTTACTCAAAAAGGAAAATGTTTCTGGATGCGTGTTTTCGAAATTCCAGAAGGTTCTAAAACATCTAAAGGTAGAGCAATTCAAAACTTAATCAATATCGAGAACGATGATAAAGTAAAAGCTTTTATCTGTACACAAGATCTTAAAGACCAAGAATACATAAATTCTCATTATGTAATCATGGCAACAAAACAAGGTCAAGTTAAGAAAACGCCATTAGAACAATACTCACGTCCGCGTTTAAACGGTATTAATGCAATTACGATTAAAGAAGATGACGAATTATTCGCTGCTAAGTTAACAAACGGAGAAAGTCATGTGTTAATCGCATTAAAATCGGGTAAAATGGTTCGTTTTGATGAGAAAAAAACACGTGCTATGGGACGTACAGCATCAGGAGTTCGAGGTATTACTTTAGCGACTGAATCAGATGAAGTAATTGGCATGGTTTCTGTATCGGATTTAGAGTCTGAAATTTTAGTAGTTTCTGAAAATGGATACGGAAAACGTTCGGCATTATCAGTTTATCGCGAAACAAATCGTGGAGGTAAAGGAGTTAAAGCTATGAACATTACTGATAAAACAGGGCAACTTGTTTCTATTGGAGATGTAAAAGATACTGATGACTTAATGATTATTAACCGTTCGGGCTTAACAATTCGTTTAAAAGTTTCTGATTTACGTGTAATGGGCCGAAATACACAAGGAGTACGTTTAATAAATATTAAAGGAAACGACGCTATCGCCGCTGTTGCAAAAGTAATGCGCGAAGAAGGAGATGACGAACTTGAACCTGCATTAGATGAAGATGGTAATCCAATTGTAGTTCCTACTGAACATCAAGAACTTTTGGATTTTCCAGACGAAGAATTAGAAGAGGAAGAAGAGGACGTTGAGGATGAAAACGAATCTTCTGAACAAGAATAAAAATAAATCTTAATCCCATGAAAATTAGATATTCAATTTTAGCTGTAGCGCTTTTAGTATCTGCAGCAAATTACGCTCAAAAATCAGAAATTAAAGCCTTAACTAAATTGACTGACAAACAATCAATTTCTGAAAAGGATTTAGCTTCATTCATTAAAAATTCAGATGCATTAAGCGCTATGTCTGGATTATCAGCTGAAGATCAAGCAGCAGCAGAATATTTTAAAACAATGCAACCTGTTTTAAAAGCTTTTGCTGATTATCAAAAAAATCCAACTAGTGTTGCTGGAATCAAACAAAATTTGCCAATAGCGAAAATATCTGAAATTGTAAAAAAATTAGCAGATATTAAGAAGAATGATCCAACAGCAAAAAAAGAATATTCAGCTAAAGTAAATCAAACTTTTGCTCAGTTCGAATCAATTGTACACCAAATCACAATGGATTCTTACAAAAACTCTAAGTTAGACGAAGCTTCTGTAGGATTCGAAACGTTATTTGATATCAACAATACAAAAAGCGAATATTTATACAATGCAGCTGTTTTAGCACATCAAAATAATAAATTAGATAGAGCAGTGACTTTATACAAAAATTTATTAGATTCTGGTTATACAGGTGAAGCTGTTTATTATAAAGCTGTAAACAAAGCTTCTGGTCAAGAAGAGACTTTTGAAACAAAAGCGGCTAGAGATAAAGCTATTGGGACAAAGGTTTTCGAAAAACCAAGCGAGGAAAAAGTTGCATCTAAGCGTGGTGAAATTTACAAAAATGTGGTAAACATTTTATTGTTCCAAAACAAAACGGAAGATGCAAAAGGTTTGATGACTGAGGCGCGTAAATTAAATCCAAAAGATACAGATTTAATTTTAGCAGAAGCTAACTTATATTACCAAGCAGGAGATAAAGCTAAATATTCTCAATTAGTACAAGAGGCTATTTCGTTAAAACCTAATGATGCTGTTTTATATTACAATTTAGGTGTAGTTGCTGCTGATGCAAAGGATACCGAAAATGCAGCTAAATATTATAAAAAAGCTATTGAGTTAAATCCTCAAGATTTTAATTCATATAATAATTTAGGTGTTTTATACATTGCTGATGATGTAAACCTTGTAAATAAAATGAATGCTTTAGGAATGTCTAAAAAAGAACAAGTTCAGTATGATGCTTTAGCTAAAAAGCGTAAAGAAAACTTTACTTTAGCATTACCTTACTTTGAAAAAGCATACCAAATTAAACCATCTGAAGATTTAAAAGCCTTACTTTTAAATACATACAGAAATTTAGATATGGATGCTAAACACAAAGCATTAAAAAATAAATAACAAAAAAGGGAAAGCTTAACGCTTTCCCTTTTTTTATAAATTTTCGATACCGTTAAAATTTAAGTCTACAATTCTTTTCCATTCAGGATGTTTTTTAATGTAAGCAAATACCATCGGACATAAAGGCATCAGTGTGTAGCTATTTTCTTCTAAATAAACCAAAGTTTTTTCAATAATTGCTGTTGCAACACCTTTACCAGCTAATTCAGCAGGACTTTCGGTATGAATAAGTTTTATAACACCATCTGTTTCTTTATAATCAATAAAAGCTGTATGTTGTTCAACAGTTAGCTCAAATCGATTATTTCCTGTGTTTTTAACCACCTGTAAATCTACATATTCCTCTTTCATTGTTTTTATTTTAGTAAAACATCATTGTAATCAGGATTTTTATCAAAACCAGCTTTAGCAAACGGACAAAGCGGCATAATTTTAAAATTATTTTCACGAGCATAAACTACTGTAGCCGCTAATAATTCCTTTCCAACTCCTTTACCGTTAAAACCTTCCATTACTTGAGTACTGTCAATAATAAATTTATCAGAGCCAGCCCAAGTATAACTCATTCTTCCAGCTAAACCTTGATCAATATAAGCTTCAAAAAAACCGTTTTTTTCGTTGTTATTTTGTTTAATTTCCATAGCTATTAGTTTTTAAATTCAAATTTGTATTCATAATCAAAAATAGTGAACTCTAAATTCAATTAAATTGATGTATGATAAGTAATTATTTTTTATGCTTTTGAGCGAGTTCCTTACGTACACGACTTAAACTTTCTGGTGTAATTCCTAAGTAAGACGAAATCATTGTTTGTGGGATTCGCATTGTTAAATCTGGATACGTTTTTATAAAATCTAAATATCGCTCTTCGGCACTCCACGAGAGCAAACTTATAATTCTTTGTTGTAATCTATTAATATGTTTATGCAGTAAAAGCGTATTGAAAGAACTAAATTTATAATCCTGACTTTTAATTTCATCAAAAAAATCATCATTTAAAGCAAAAACAGTCGTATCCTCTAATGCTTGAATAAACATATGAGTTGGTTCGTTAAAAAACAGACTATTTCGATCGGTAATCAACCAATTTTCAGGCGCAAAATTTAAATTATGTTCCTTTCCTTTCGCATCAATTGTATATTGGCGTAACAAACCACTTTCTACAAAAAAAATGTGTTTACAGGTTTGTCCTGGCTCAATTAAATACGAATTTTTTTTAACCTCCAAAGTGTTACAATTTAAAGCCATTTTTTCAATCAAATCAGCATCTAAATCTAAGTTAGCAGTTAAAAAAGAGGTTATTTTAAAATGTTTCATACTTTTTATTTTAATTTGGGTGTTCATTTTTAGGGCAACTTTTAAAGTTGTAGCCCTAAAAATGGCGGGCTGTACGCACTCGCAATTTTTCCACTTTGTTACAAAATGTGCTCAAACAAAGCTTCCATCCCTAACACAAACAGAGGTTAAAAAAAATAGCATCTAAATAAATTAGATACTATTTTAACTTTTATTGCACGTAAAAAACAAAACCGTCTCCGTAGTTTATAGCGGTTGTCGATATTGTTATAGCAGTTTGAACGCGTGTTAATGTGTTTTTAGATACAATACCTATGGTATTAGCTTTAAAACCTTTACCAAAAATCAATCGGAACGAACCAGATTCTGTTAAGGTAATACTTTTGGTAAGTGTATAATTGGTTCCGTCATATAAAATGGCTCCTGTAACTTCAGGATCAAAAACTTGATAAGTAATCCATTCGTTATTAACCCATTTCTCAATGTGATATCCAATTAAAAGCACATCAGATTCGGTCATTCCGTAAATATCAAGTAATGTATCTTGACCTTCTTCCTCAATTAAATTAGGAACGTTGACATGAAAAGTTATGTTGTCGTTTATGTTGTAAAATGGCTGACGTTCAATCTCTATCAACTCAGGTTTTGATATGTATATCATATTATAAAAATCGTCATCAGAACTGTCGCACGAACTGAAACAAATTAATAATAAAAACGATATGTATGGTATAAATTTCATATAAAATAAATTTAAAAACAATATCCAATATTGGCTCCAATTCGGGGTACGTATTTTGGTGATTTTTCGTTAAGTAAATTTGCACCACCCCCTGCGTAAGCATCAATTATGAATCGCTTTTTTACTAAAACTTTAAAACCTACAGCTACACCAGCGGCAATATCCATATATGTATCATTTTTTATTTGATATATTGCTGTAGCTCCATTAACAATACGTTCCAAATCTTTATGGTCACCACCGTTAACAGATAAAAATCCTTCAACAAAATATAGTTTTTTCTGATCGGTAGTTAAAGCGTATCGTACATATGGTGTTGCATCGTATTTTGGTAAATAATGATATTTATCTCTATAAAAACTGTCATTACGATCTTTGTTTTTATGAATAGATGCGCTCATACCAAAATACCAATTTAAGTTCTTTTGAAATTCATATGCGACTTGTATTCTGCCGTTGAGTGCATACGATAAAACGTCAAACTTAATTTCATGCGGGTGATCTATGATGGATACGTTTCTAAATAAATCGTAATTTTCTTTCTTTTTCTTTTTTCTGTTCGAATCTTCAGGCAATTTATTTTGGGAGAAAATTAAAACTGGAAATAAAAATAAAAGAGTTATTAGGTGTTTTTTCATTATGATGAATTATTCAAATCAAAAATAGTAATTCTTAAACGATTAGAAAGCAAAAAAAAGTATTAATTTATGGTTAATGCTCCTAAAATTTCTTCAGACATGAAAGGACCGCCAGGGTATTGTGCTGTATAATCGAGGTTTAGCCAAACTTGTCCTCTTTCATCTATATGATAAAAAATCTTTTTTCCGTTAGATTCTTTTACAAAAAGTATCTCTTTTATTAAATAAATTGCCGTTTCTAAATCGGCTTTGGATCCAATTAACATTTCAGGATACATATGGCCTTGCGTATGAATAATTCGTGGAGTTCCGCCAATGGCTTTAATACAGGCCGACATAAATATGGCATGATCATCACAATCACCAGAAAAGTGTTGTAAAGATTCGCTTGCCGCTGCAATGTATTCTTGACCTTTTGGATCGTTAACATAGTTCCATCGGTTTCTAATTTCTTTGAATACTGCAAAGGATTGTATCATTTGTCTATTTTCTCTAAAACCTTTAATATCAGTAAAATGTTTGGTAGTTGCTTTTAATGCAAAGTTACGAACTCCAGGGTTGGCAAACTCAATAGCATTTAATACTTTATTTTTATTAGGAAAAGGTAAAAGTTTAGATATAAAAATATCTTGTGGAAAAGGAGTGTCGCTCATACTATAAATCATGGAGCGATAGTCCTCGTAAACTTGAGAGAAACCGTATTTTCCCCAAATACTTCCATAGGCCAAAATAAAAAGATAGACAATTACACCTAATAAAATTATTTTTTTTATGAATTTTAATAAAAAAAATAAAACGGCTGTAATACTAATAAATATTATAATTCGGTCAATATGTATAGGCCATTCGGGATCTATAATGTTTTGGTGAATTATAATAAAAATTGGAATTACAAGTAATATTATTAGCAATAATAACACAAGGGTATCCCATGGCTTTGGTAAAGAAAGCTTGCTTTTGAGTTGTTTTATTGTATCAAAATTGGGATAGTTCACTAGGTTATTTTATAACGTTTTTATATTCTAGATCAGTAGAGATGATATTTAGGTTTGTTAAGTATTGCATCACGGTGTCAAAGTTTTTTTGGTCTAATTTTTTTTGCGACCATCTCGTACTTTTTAGCCATTGTTCAACATCGTTTAGCTGAATGTCGAATTTTGCTGCAATGGTTTTATCAATACTTGGGATGTGTTTAAATTCAGATGTAGTAGCGTTAATGATGTCTAGTATTTGGCTAATTACATGCTGGTTCTCTTCATAAAATTGTTTGCGAACCGCAATTACAAAACAAGGCCATGGAGTAGGGCAGTCGGCAATTTTTCGGAAGATTTTTTTATCAACTAAAGGTTTAGTCATAAAACGTTCCCACATAAAGTAATCGGCAGTTTTATTTTGCAAAGCTACAACAGCGTTATCAATTGTATTTACAACTTCAAATTTTAGATTTTGCGTGTTCCAATTGTTGTTGTGTGCATTTACAACGGCCATTAAATGTGACCCTGACCCAAAACGAGAAATTGCTACAGTTTTATTTTCTAGATCGTTTAATGTTTGATATGGCGCTTCGTAAGCTACGTGTATACCCCAAGTTAAAGGTGTTTGTACATAAGTTTGCACAATTACACTTTGGTTTCCTGCTGCAATATCTTTTATAATTCCTTCGGTTAATATAACGGCTACATCTGTTTGATCATTTCGAAGCATTTCGCACATTTTTCCTGTTCCTTCAGGTACGTCAGTCCATTGTAAATCAATGCCGTATTGAGAAAATTCTCCATTATCTATACACAAATGCCAAGGTAAATTAAAATGTTCTGGCACACCTACTATTTTAACTGATTTCATTTTAAAATTTTTGTTAGCTAATATAGTGAATTGTTAGGAAAATAAGGTACTTATATAAAAAAACAATCCCTGCTAAAAGCAGGGATTGATTCGCAAAATTAATAAACAAACGGACACAAATTACATTATGAAAATAATGAAACCAAACTGTCTTTCTTCATAGAACCGTTTTCAGCTAACCTTTGGTGGAATGAAAACGCTTCGCTTAATATATGTGGTGTATGACCTCCGCGCTCGCTTGCACGGTTGAAATAATCTAATAAATCTTGTTTGTAATCTGGGTGAGCACAGTTGTTAATAATAACTAAGGCTCTTTCTCTTGGTGATAAACCGCGTAAATCGGCTAAACCTTGTTCTGTAACAATTACGTCAACATCATGTTCAGTGTGGTCGTGGTGTGAAACCATTGGCACAATTGATGAAATTTTTCCGTCTTTAGCAACTGATGCAGTTACAAAGATAGATATGTAAGCGTTACGAGCAAAATCTCCAGAACCACCAATACCGTTCATCATATTTGTACCAGAAACGTGAGTTGAGTTTACGTTACCATAGATATCACATTCTAAAGATGTGTTAATTCCAATAATTCCTAATCTGCGGATAACCTCAGCCGAATTTGAAATTGATAATGGACGGAAAACGATTTTATCTTTATAAAAATCTAAATTATTCATTACTCTGTTGTAACATTCTTCTGATAATGTCATAGAAGTAGCAGATGCGAAAGTCATTTTTCCAGAGTCAATTAAGTCAAATGTTGAGTCTTGTAATACCTCAGAATACATTACTAAGTTTTCAAAGTCAGAGTTTTCTAATCCTCCTAAAACCGCATTTGCTACTTTACCAATACCACATTGTAATGGCATTAATGATTTTGTTAATTTACCTTCAGCAACTTCTTTTTCAAAAAATTTCACAATATTTTGTGCAATTGCAGTAGTTGCTTCGTCAGCAGGAGCAATATCTCCAGCCATATCTACGATGTCGTGGAAAACAATTCCAACAACTTTTGATGGGTCAATTTTAATTACGTCAGAACCAATTTTTGAGTCAGACGCAGTAATATTAACAGCTGTACGTTGTCCATATTCTTCAACCGTATAAATGTCGTGAACACCACGGATTGATGTAGGAACAGCAGTGTTAATTTCTAATATAATTTTATCTGCGCTATTCGCAATTTCGATATTATTTCCTATTGATGTAGTTGGAACTAAAGATCCGTCTTCTAAAATTTCAGTAACTTCTAAAACAGCAATATCAATTTTGAATTGTCCATTTAAGATATGTTCAGAACTTTCTCCTAAGTGTTGGTCGATGAATAAAACGTCTCCTTTATTGATAGCTTTTCTTAAAACAGTATCAACTTGGAAAGGTAATCTTTTGCTTAACGCGTTGCTTTCAGCTAAAGCAGCATCTGTACCATGACCTAATGAAGCACCTGTAAGTAAAGTTACTTTTAAATCTTCGGTTTTAGCTTTGTTAGCTAAGGCTTTTAATACTACTTTAGAGTCTCCTCCTTTTGTAAATCCAGATGAACCAACGGTCATACCATTTTCAAAAAAATTAGCCGATTCTTCAGCAGAGATTACTAAGTTTTTAAACGGTTCATATTTTATTCTATCTAAACTCATAATTGTAAATAATTTGTGTAACTTTAATTTTTATTTAATTTCTATAAATAGTTTGCGATTTTATTTTAGCTCTTAAATAAATTTGTTTACTTTGTATTGCAATTTTACAATAAATAAACGAAGTCTTTTTATTGCTTAAAGACATATATATATTAAAAACGGACATTTTTTAAAATATGGGAAAACAAGCTACTAAATATTATATAACAGATGTAGATACTGATTCATCTTCAATATATTGTCACCACGATTTGATGGGTGAATTACTTATCCCAACACACTCGCATGAGAAGGATCAGTTTTTATATACCGAAGGTGGTATTGTTTATGTAACGACAGAATTACGAAATTATTTTTTACCAGCACGACATTTTATGTGGATTCCTGCTGGTGTTAAGCATTCGATTCACCCTAGTTCTGAAGATGTTATAATGAGGAATCTTTATTTTCCTAAGGAAAAGACGGATATTGCATTTTATAAGTCTGAAGGAATTTATCCTGTAAACGATATTTTACTTCAAATGATTTTGTTTACTAATAGATGGAACGGAGACTTAAAGAAGAATACTAGAAATTATACAATTGCTAAAGCTATTAAGGCTATTTTACCAGAAATATGCCACAATATATTACCTTTATCTTTACCTTATCCTAAGGATGAACGTTTAATTCGTATCATTGAATATATTGATACGCATATTGATGAGTATTTATTGTTTTCTGAACTTTCGGCTAAATTTGGTTTCACAGAAAGGTCGTTACACCGTTTATTCCAAAAGGATATGGGGATGTCGTTCATTCAATATTTTACTGTTCGCAGGATGTTACGTGCAATTGAGTTGTTGTTAGAGCAACGTTTGCCAATTAATGAAGTAGCTCAGGCGGTTGGTTACACAAGTACACCAACTTTTAGTAATACATTTAATAAAGTCTTAGGTCAAAGACCAAGTGATTATTTAAATGGATTGGAAATATTAAGAAAAAGTTAGCCTATTGGGCTAACTTTTCTAATCCTATTTTAATAAGTTTATCTACCGTTTTGTACGGATCTTCACTAAAAGTACCATTTGCTCTGTTTGCAATAATAGCGTTTAATGATAAAGCTTTATGTCCTAATAAAGTTGCTAATCCATAAATTGCAGCAGTCTCCATCTCTAAATTTGAGATTGTAATACCATTATAAGTAAAGTTATCCATTTTATGATTTAATTCTGGATCCTGAATTGCTAATCGTAAAACGCGACCTTGTGGTCCGTAAAAACCTCCTGCCGTTGCTGTAAATCCTAAATGAAACCCTGCTACATCTTTAAATTTATCAGATAATTCTTTTCCTGATTTAAACACATAAGGTCTTCCTTTTTTAGCGTCCCAATTGGTATGGGCTATAAAGGCATTTTCGATTTCTGTTTCAGAAACATCTTCAATAACATAAGATCGCATCATGTTGTCTAAACCAATTGTGTATTCTGAAGCAACAAATGAGTCTACAGGAATGTCTGCTTGTAATGATCCAGAAGTTCCAAAACGTACAATGTTTAAGCTTGTAAGTTGTGGTTTTACTTCACGAGTTTCAAAATCAATATTCACAAGTGCATCTAATTCGTTTAATACAATATCAATATTATCTGGACCAATTCCAGTTGAGATAACAGAAAAACGCTTTCCTTTGTATGTTCCAGTATGGGTTTTAAACTCTCTCTTTTGTGTTGTGAATTCAATTGTGTCAAAATGTTGCGATACTTTCTCTACACGATTTTGATCACCAACAAAAATAATATTTGTTGCAATATCTGATGGTTTTACGTTTAAGTGATAAACGCTTCCGTCAGGGTTTATAATTAATTCTGAAGATTTTATATCCATAATTATGATCCTACACGTTTTACTTTATAGTCTTTTTTAATTAAATATTCCATTATTTTATCTCTGAAATTACCTTGTATGATAATTTCTCCATCTTTTGCTGCACCACCAACGCCACAAAGTGTTTTTAATTCTTTAGCTAAAGATTTTAAATCGTCTTCCGTTCCTTCAAATCCTTTTATTACAGTTGCAATTTTTCCTGCTCTGTTTTTTTTATCTAAATGAGCTTCTAATTTTTGGTGTTTAGGGGCTAAGGTTTCAATTGTTTCATCGTTTGTATCAAACTCAAAATCTTTATTTGTCGAGAATACAAAGCCGCCTAAATCGTCTAAACTTGAAATTTTCTTTGCCATAAAATTCTATTTAAAATAAAAAGACACTGAAATGTATCAGTGTCTAGTTTGTTTTATAAAGGTAAGAATTATTTTTTAATTAAGCCTAATTCTACTAATCTTTCGTGTAAGAAATCACCAGCTGTAATGTCATCAAATTGCTTAGGATTGTTTTCATCAATACAATTTTCTAAACAGTTTAAAGGCATATCACTAATAGGGTGCATAAAGAAAGGAATTGAGTAACGTGAAGTTCCCCATAATTCTCTAGGCGGGTTTACTACTTGGTGAATGGTAGATTTTAATTTGTTATTTGTGTGGCGAGATAACATATCACCAACATTAATAACTAATTGATCTTCTTCAGCAATTGCATCAATCCATTCTCCTTTGTGATTTTGAACTTGTAAGCCTTTACCTTGTGCTCCCATTAATAAAGTGATTAAGTTAATATCACCATGAGCAGCAGCGCGTACAGCATCTTTAGGTTCATCTAAAATAGGAGGGTAGTGAATTGGTCTTAAAATAGAGTTTCCGTTTTTAATGAATTTGTCAAAATACATTTCATCTAAACCTAAAAATAAAGCTAATGCTCTTAAAACATAAACACCTGTTTTTTCAAGTTTTTGATATGCTTCTTTTGTAGTGTCATTAAAACCTGGTAATTCGTTTACAGAAACGTTTTTAGGATATTCAGCTTCTAATTTAGCATCGTTTTCAACAAATTGACCCACGTGCCAAAACTCTTTTAAATCACCCACTTTACGTCCTTTTGCAGATTCTTTACCAAAAGATACATAACCTCTTTGTCCACCAATCCCAGGAACTTCGTACTTAGACTTCGTTTCTAATGGTAATTCAAAAAAGTTTTTAACCTCTTTGTATAAATTCTCTACTAAAGAATTTTCTAAAAAGTGACCACTTAATGCTACGAATCCAATTTCTTCGTAGGCTTTTCCGATTTCATTTACAAATTTTTGTTTACGTACCGGGTCATCCGATAGGAAATCACGTAAGTCAACACTAGGAATGTTTTGCATTGTACTTAGTTGTTTGTATAATTTTCATCAAAAATACAAAAAAAAAGTTTTTTATATTTAAAAATATCTAGTTTTATTTTAGTTAAAATTGATAAAAGTGCTAAAAAGCAGCTTGTATCTTTTAAAACTTAAATTTCACATCCTTTTTTTAATACAATGGTTTAATTATTAATTAGTTATTGTGTCTTAATGAAATATTTTTTGATATCTATATTCAAAAAAAATGAAAAAAAATTATGAGATAATTATTTTTTTATTAAGTTTATTATAACATATAACAAACACAACAAAATGAATTACCTTGACTTTTATTCTAAAAGTATTAATTATCCAGATGCGTTTTGGAAAGAACAAGCAAAATCTATTAAATGGTTTAAGGAACCAACTAAAATTGTATCTTCTGATGATCAAAAATATCCTGTTTGGTTTGAAGATGGAGAGCTAAATGCTTGTTATTTGGCGTTAGATAAACATATTGAAGACGGATTTGGTGATGAAATTGCTATTATTTACGATTCACCTGTTACGCAACAAGTGAAAAAGTTTACTTATAACGAAGTTAAATTTGAAGTTGCAAAATTAGCAGGAGGTTTACAATCCTTAGGTTTAACTAAAGGCGATACGGCTATTATTTATATGCCAATGATTCCTAAAGCTTTATTTTCTATGTTAGCTTGTGCTAGAATTGGTGTAACACATTCGGTTGTTTTTGGTGGTTTTGCTCCAAATGAATTAGCTATTCGTATTGATGATTGTAAACCTAAAGTCATTTTAACAGCCTCGTCGGGTATCGAAATAGATCGATTAATTGCTTACAAGCCTTTTGTTGATGAAGCTATTGAAATTGCAAATCACAAACCTCAAAATGTTATTGTTTTTAATCGTAAGTTAGGCGCGCGAGTTCCGTTTAAACGTTATGATATTGACTATGATGCCTTGGTGTATGGGTCAGAAGAGGCAGAATGTGTTTCTGTTTCTGCTACGCATCCATTATACATATTATATACATCGGGTACAACAGGAAAACCCAAAGGTATTGTTCGTGACACAGGTGGCTATGTTACCGTGCTGAAAAACTCGATGAAACAAATATATAATGTAGAACCTGGAGAAGTTTTTTGGTCTGCATCTGATGTTGGATGGGTAGTTGGACATAGTTATATTGTATATGCTCCATTATTAAACCGAACAACAACAATTGTATTTGAAGGAAAACCCGTTCGAACTCCAGACGCATCAACATTTTGGAGAGTGATAGAAGAACATAAAGTAAATGTAATGTTTACAGCACCAACAGCCTTACGTGCAATTAAAAAGGAAGATCCTAATGGTGATTTTATAAAAAAATACGATTTATCGTCTTTAAGATTACAGTTTTTAGCCGGTGAACGTAGTGATGTCACCTCTATAGATTGGTACAAATCACACATTAATATTCCTGTGATCGATCATTGTTGGCAAACCGAAACAGGGTGGCCAATGCTAGCAAATATGGCTGGTGTTGAGTTGTTGCCATACAAACCTGGATCAGCTGGAAAACCTGTTATTGGTTATAACATTAAGATTTTTAATGAAGCCGGAGATGAGCTTGGACCAAATCAAGAAGGATTTATTGTTGCTAAATTGCCATTACCTCCGGGAACTTTAATGGGGTTGTGGAATGATGAAAAACGTTTTCAAGAATCGTATTTGTCTCAATTTCCAGGATATTATTTTACAGGTGACGGTGGTTACCAAGATCAAGAAGGTAATGTTTGGGTAACAGGTAGGGTAGATGATGTAATTAATGTTGCTGGGCACAGATTATCAACCGCAGATATGGAAGAGGTTGTTTCTCAGCACAACGCAGTAGCCGAATGTGCTGTAGTGGGTGTTGAAGATCAATTAAAAGGTCAAATTCCGTTAGGATTTGTAGTGCTAAAAACTGGGGAAACAATCGAGAATTTTCAGTTACAATATGAAATAGTACAATTAGTACGCGAAAAAATTGGAGCCGTAGCCGCTCTAAAAAATATTGTAGTAGTCGATAAATTACCCAAAACACGATCTGGAAAAACATTACGTAAATTACTACGTCAAATTGTAGATGGAAAAGAATATCAAATTCCATCAACCATTGAAGATTTATCTAGTGTAGATCATATTATTGAAATTTTACAAGAATATAAAATAGGAGTATTTAAATAGGCAGAATTAATTCGCAACTAATTGTGTCTACGCAAAATTAATAAACAAACATACAAAAACATAAATAATGAGTTATTACCAAATTGAGAGTCTTGAAGAGTACTTTAAGCACTACAAAAAATCGATTAGAGAACCTCGAAAATTTTGGGGGAAAATTGCCGAAGAAAATTTTACTTGGTACCAAAGCTGGGAAAAAGTTCAGGATTGTAATTTAGTTGATGCAGAAATAAAATGGTTTACTAATGCCAAAGTTAACATCACTAAAAACTGTATTGATAGACACTTAAGCAAAAGAGGAAACAAAAATGCTATCATTTTTGAACCGAATAATCCAGACGAACCAGCGCAACACATTACTTATAACGATTTATACGAGCGTGTTTGTAAAATGGCAAATGTACTAAAAAGTCAAGGTGTTAAAAAAGGCGATCGCGTTTGTATTTATCTACCAATGATTCCTGAACTGGCAATAACTATTTTAGCTTGTGCTCGTATTGGAGCAATTCACTCGGTTGTTTTTGCAGGTTTTTCTGCATCTGCTGTGGCTTCTCGAATTAATGATTGCGACGCAAAGATTGTTATTACCTCTGACGGATCGTATCGCGGAAATAAAATTTTGGATTTAAAAGCTATTGTTGATGAAGCTTTAGAAACTACACCATCAATAGAAAAAGTGTTATTAGTAAAAAGAACACACAATACAATAAACATTGTAGAAGGGAGAGATCTTTGGGTTGATGACTTATTATCTCAAGCATCAGCTAATAATGTTGCAGAAGTGATGGATGCCGAGGATCCATTGTTCATTTTATATACATCAGGATCTACTGGTAAACCTAAAGGAATGGTGCATACCATTGGTGGTTATATGGTTTATACGGGTTATACATTTAAAAATATTTTTAACTATCAAGAAAATGATATTTATTGGTGTACTGCTGATATTGGTTGGATTACAGGACATTCTTATATTTTATATGGACCTCTTTTAAACGGTGCAACAACCATAATTTTTGAAGGTGTACCATCTTATCCAGATTTTAGTCGTTTTTGGCAAGTGATAGAAAAACATAAAGTAACACAATTTTACACAGCTCCAACAGCGATTCGTTCCTTAGCTAAAGAGAATGTAGAATATGTAGATAAATATGATCTTTCTTCATTAAAAGTTTTAGGATCTGTTGGAGAACCAATAAACGAAGAGGCTTGGCATTGGTATAACAATCACGTGGGTAAAAAACGTTGTCCTATTGTTGATACATGGTGGCAAACCGAGACAGGAGGAATCTTAATCTCACCATTACCATTTATCACACCAACAAAACCAACTTATGCAACATTACCATTGCCTGGTATTTTGCCTGTTTTAATGGATGAAAAACGAAACGAGATTGATGAAAATCAAGTTGTAGGAAGTTTATGTATTAAGCAACCTTGGCCAGGAATGGCTCGTACCATTTGGGGAGACCACCCACGCTTTAAAGAAACGTATTTCTCTGCTTTTCCAGGAAAATATTTTACCGGAGATGGTGCTTTACGTGATGAAGTAGGGTATTACAGAATAACAGGACGAGTTGATGATGTTGTAATTGTTTCTGGACATAATTTAGGAACCGCTCCAATTGAGGATGCAATAAACGAACATCCAGCTGTTGCTGAATCTGCAATTGTAGGTTATCCACACGATATTAAAGGAAATGCGCTTTATGGTTTTGTTACTTTAAAAGAAACAGGAGAATATAGAGATAGAAATAATTTAACGAAAGAGATAAACGAAATGATATCGACTAGTATTGGTCCAATTGCTAAGCTTGATAAAATTCAGTTTGTTGATGGCTTACCTAAAACCAGATCGGGTAAAATTATGCGTCGCATTTTACGTAAAATTGCCGAAGGTGACTTTGCTAATTTTGGAGATACCTCAACATTATTAGACCCAGAAATCGTTGAAAAAATTAAAAATGGAAAAATATAAGTAAAGAAAATAATAGAATTTTCAATTAACCCTCTTTAAAATTAGATATACAAAGTATATAATTATAAAAATATAGATAACTCTAATAAGATAAGGGGTTACTAATATGTAAAAACATATAAAGGCTTTTAAAATACTCTTTAATATAATCATGAACATTTTAAAAAGTATGATTTTTTTTAATGTGTGAACTTGTGTGAACACTTTATGTATTAAGCGATAGCAGAGTTCAACTTAAAGTAATTAAAAACATCATCTAACTGTCTATTAGCGAACTATGAAAAAAATATAAGGCAATATTTAAAATAGATAAAAAATAAATACGTTATTATACCAGAAGAATAAAACCGTATTGAATTAAGAAAAAGACCTTAAAAAATGATAATGTGGGATACTAACTCTTAATTAAATTAAGAAAATGAAAATGTATTATTAGTATAAAAAATCTGAATGGGTTGACAATCAAAATTGTCACAGTGAGATGACTTGGTGTGGCGATATATTTTAACATAAGTGTTTTAATTTAACTACTATCTTTGCGGTAATTTAGTGGTTACACAATAGCTCTTAAAGTTTCTTGAATTGAAATTTTTAAATCATTGTTAATAGTGTTTACGAATAAAGATTAAATAGTATGGAAAAGACCAATAAAATTAGTATTGAAGTATTAAAAATAATAGCGCTTCGTAAAGCTGCAGGAAAAACTCAATTGCAAATAGCAAATAGTATTGGTATGAGTAGAACCAATTATAATAACCTTGAAAAAGGGATTATCCCATTAAAGCTTGATGTCTTGCAAAAGTTGTGTACATTCTTCAATGTACATTCTTCAAAAATATTAACTTTCTAATAAATGGCTTCAAAGCGATAAATCTCCAATAAAAAGCTGTTTAAGTTTCAAAGCTCACAAATAAGTAAAGCTATTGAGGCATTTGAGGAAGTTTTTCAAAGCACATTGTAAAAGCCAAGCACATAAATCGAAGTAAAAAGGACAGATTGTAATGTCTTTACCAAGATTAGAAAAACATACACTTTGTATTGACTTTGTGTTGTTTAATTAAAAATAAAGCCCCATTTAAAGATTATTTAAATGGGGCTTTAATAATATACAAATTTACATTTCATTATAAATTAGTGTACTTTTTATTTTTGCGATTATACAATCAGGTCTTTTATTTTATATCTCAATTTTGATATTTTTCTTTAATTTTTGAAAGATTAAAGCTAATAAATAGGCATTACCTGCTGTATTTTGACGATGATTTGGTTTTAAATTAAACGCTTCGCATAGTGAGTTTATGGTTGATAGCTCATCTAATGGTTTGCGTTTACTTTTATTGTAAAGTATATTTAAATCAATAACCATATTTTTTAATTTACCCAAACCATTTCGTTTTAAAATTTGGTTTAGCATCTCAATATCTAAATTTGTATTTAAACCAACTAAAACGGAATTTGATATATAATTTAAAAATTTTTCTAAAGCTTCTTCTTCCGCTACAATATCTTTTTTACCATATTCTAACGAACCAATGTTCACTTTTGTAGGCTCATTTTCTTTAGTTTTCTCAATAAAAAGCTCTAAAGTATCACTCACTATAATTCGATCTTCAACAATTGCAATACAACCTATAGATATTATAGTATCATTTCTCCAATCTAGACCTGTTTTTTGACAATCAAAAACAACAAATCTATTTTCATTTTTTTTGTTAGAAAAACTATTTACGTAATTCTTCCAAAAAGTAGGTTCCGACTTCCCAACTAACCAATTCATTTCTACAATTTTAACTAAAATATGTTAACTGATATCTATTTTTTATTACATCCTGAATATTACTAATAATTTTTAAACTCGCTTTAATCTTTGCAACATCTACTTTGGTTAGCTTGTTTAAATCTATTAATTCACCGTCAGTACCTTCAAGCAATCCAATTTCTGTTTTTATCCTAAAAATCTCGTCAAATGCATCAGCAGCTTGAAGATATAAATCCTCAAAATTTTCTTCTAATTCAGCTAATATTTTGTAGCGTTGATATGAGTTTGTTATTCCTAACACATTTTGAGTTAGAGCAAACAATCTTGCTGCATTAATTAGCGGGTTTAGAACTTTATTTCTTAAATCAAAAACTTCTTTATTATCCTTATCTACTTCAACATTAAAATTTCCAAAAAAAGATAGACCACTAGGTGTTTTTACTATTTCGTTTCCTAGATAGGCCAAAAATAATTGACTATTAGGTAACTTTTCGGTTATAGTGTCATTTAATTCTCTAAAAATAGTTTGATTTCCATATATAAAGTCAAAATCAAAAAAAGTAGGATTAAATGTAATGGTATTATTTTTCGGATTTACGATCCATGACATATATTGATTTTTCCAATCGGTTAATGATTTACAATAGGCCATATTGTTACCCATTAACGTTTGTGATGATCTTTTATATCCAATTTTTACAAACGATTCGATAACTTTCTCTGATAAATCGATAAAATACAATTGTGTTTGTTCGTAAAGTCCCGGATCAACATCTTCAAATACAATAAAGTTGTTAACGTCTGTCATTATAGTTTGCTCACCTCGACCTTGACTTCCTATGTTAAACCATGCAAATTGCGCTTTAGGTTCACCAATTTCTGCAATTGTCATCTCAATTATCTTGTATGTGATTGCTGAGGTAATTTCATTAACAATATTGCTAATGTGCGACATCGGAATATTTTTATCAATTGCATTTTGCACCAACCCGGTTAACTTTTCTCGAATAACTTTTAATTCGTTGGTCGAATTAGCTTTTTTAACCAATTTTAATAATATACCTGGGTTATCTGCTTGAGCAACTACAACGTCATGCTCAGAAATGATTCCTTTAATTTCCGTATTTGGTGTTCCATCTTTAGTAACTCCTAAATACATAACATTATGCTTTAGCATCATCATTTGTGCTTCGGCTAACGATATGTTTTCAGCTACGGTCACTACTGGCGATGACATGATTTTATCAACCGAGTCGTTTAAATCTTCAATTCCTGTAGCAATTTTACTACGCAAGTCACTATCCGTAACAATACCAATAGGACGTTTATTTTCATGGATTAAAACACTACCTATTTTATTTCTAGTCATGGTTTGTGCCACAAATTTAATAATCTCAGTAGGAGAAACCACCATTGGATTGATGTCGTACTTTATAGGTTGTAAATATTGAATGTCTGTCGATATTTCATCATCAAATATTACATTTTTGCTTACTAGTTTTCCTTTATGATCCGGATGACGTGGGTTACGTGTATTCGAGGCGAATGATTCCATAAAAAAATCTACCGCTTCTTTATTTTTTAAAATTGTCGACGAAAACACCTCAAAAGGAATCATAAAAACGATAGCGTCCTCACGTGCGGTAGCTGTCATTAAATATTTATCTTTAGCAATAATAGGGCGTAAACCTAAAATATTACCTTCGGTACAGCGATCCATTAAATTGTCCTCGGCATCCGAAATAATATTTAAACCGATTGTACCAGAATTCACTACAAAAAAATAATTCTGTGGCAATTGGTCTACTTTAAATAAAATATCATCCTTGTTTAAATAAACTACTTCAATACTTCTCGATATCGCAAGTAGATCTTTGTAATCAAAAAAGTTAAAAGGTTCAAATTTTTTTAAGAAATCTGAAATTTGTTCAGCTATCGGATTGCGTATCATAAGTTATAATTAAAATAAAGTGATTAATGCTATTGCTATTAACGACAACAAAATACCAAAAGTATTGTATTTGTTTATCTTTTCTTTAAAAAAATAAAATCCAACCAAGGTTGAGAGTAAAATCACGCCAAAATTCATGGTCGAAAATACAACCGCCGGATTTTCATGAAATATTTTATGTGCTTTAATATACGTAAAAATATTGGTAAAATTTAAAAGTCCAAGTCCCAATCCCCATATAATTGCTTGTTTGTTGTAAGTAAACCGTTTTTTATAAACGCCAAATCCTCCGTAAATAAAGCTAATTAAAAACGCACAACTAAAAATAATTAGTAATGAGGCTGTATAAGGCAAAGTCGTAATTAATGCTACCTTTTTAAAAAGTACGTCTACCACGCCGTAACCCAATAAAATAAGTAGTGGATACAAGTAATTTCCGTTACTTTGCTCAGAATTTTTTCGATATAAAATTAAAAAAATGGCCGTAAAACCAAGTCCTAAGCCGATAACTTTATTTAAACCAATAGATTGATTCCAGAAAAAAACCGAAAAAATAATAGGAATAATTAGCGAAAAACGCTGAGCAATATCTGTTTTAATGATTCCGGTAGTTTGTATCGATTTATTTAATAAAATAAATAATGTAGGAAGCAAAATCCCAAGAAAAAAGTATAAAAATAAATGCTCTTGATAGATGGTATAATTATAAAAACGAGCGTCAAAAATAAAATAACAACATAAAATTGCAACAATATAATTTGTATGAATAATCGGAAAAATAGCTACGCCTTTTCCTTTAGCTACCTTAAATAAGGCCGCCACTAAAACGCTACAAAAAATACTAATTAACAAGTAAATCATACTAAAAAAGTAAATTATAAAAAGCTTCAGGAGCTTGTCTTACATTTTCCGTCCAACTTGTCGCAGCCTCATCATCGGCTCCGTCCGATATGAATTTAAGACATAAAAAATCAATATTTTCAGCATGCGCAATACTCGCTAAAGCATACGCTTCCATATCAACCAAATTATATATTTTATCTGTCAAATTAGTCTCAAAACTATCACCAGTGCCACAAATACCACGATTAACTCCGTTAAAAATCAACCCATGTTGTAATACAATTGGAGTTTTTGAGTAAGGCGTTTCATACATTTCAAAACCTAAACCACAAACATCCATATCACGTTGCACAAATTCAGTACAATTAACCACCTCATAACGCTTAAAATAACCGCTGCCAGCAGTACCCAAATTCACTATCAATTCCGGATTAAACTTAGCAATCGCTTTAGTTACATGATAACTCGCATTCACTTTACCAACACCGGTAAAAACAACATTTTTATCCTTAAAAAAAGCACCTGCTTCAGACTCTAACGCAAAAACAAACAAAACTTTGTTCATGTCGTAATCTAATAAATCAAAACCCTTAGACATTATTTCTGTATTAATTAAAATTAGACGAAATTAAGTATTTAAAATTAATTTTAAACATAAAAATAAGGGCGTTCCCCGCATTTCATGACGGGTCGCGTCTTTCGCTAAAATCTTTTTTTACGTTACACTCCAAAAAAGGATACCGCTACAACCGCTAACGCGCTCGCGCCAAGGAAATAAAAAAGGTTTCACAAAAAAATGAAACCTCAATGTATCAAATAAAAAAAGCCCCGCATATAGGCGAGGCGCTAAATGTTTTCACAACGGAATAATCCTTATTGTGAATTCCTTTCGATAGCAAATGTAACTATTTATTTGTAAAATAAAAATTATTACTTAAAAATTAAGAAAAATTATTTTGTATATTTCGTTAAATTTTGATAATTAATTATGAATAAAATATTAGGACTTGATTTAGGAACCAATTCTATCGGTTGGGCTTTGATTCAACAAGATTTTGAAAATAAAAAAGGGGAAATATTAGCAATAGGAAGTCGAATTATCCCAATGTCTCAAGATATTATTGGAGAATTTGGAAAAGGAAATTCGATTTCTCAAACAGCGGAACGAACTGGTTATCGTGGTGTAAGACGACTAAGAGAACGCCATTTACTACGTAGAGAGCGTTTACATCGTGTTTTAAATATTTTAGGCTTTTTACCAGCGCATTATGCTGCTGAAATTGATTTTACCAAACGCTTTGGGAAATTTATAAATCATGCGGAGCCTAAACTACCTTATTCGCAAGGTAAATTTATATTTCAAAATTCCTTTCTAGAAATGTTGGCGGATTTTAAAGCCAATCAACTTGATTTTTTGAAAGATAAAAACGGCAATGATTGTCTAATTCCTTACGATTGGACGATTTATTATCTCCGTAAAAAAGCGTTATCTGCTAAAATAGACAAAGAAGAATTGGCATGGATAATTTTAAATTTCAATCAGAAACGTGGATACTACCAATTAAGAGGAGAAGAGGAGGAAGAAAACCCAAATAAGTTAGTGGAATTCTATTCTTTAAAAATTGTTGATGTTATAGCAGACCAAGAAGTTAACAAAAAAGGTGAAATTTGGTATTCATTACATTTAGAGAATGGTTGGATTTACAGACGTTCTTCAAAAATATCTTTAAGCGATTGGAAAGATAAAGTACGTGATTTTATCGTTACTACAGATTTAAATGATGATGGTTCCGAAAAGTTAGATAAAGACGGTATAGTAAAACGCAGTTTTAGAGCACCAAGTGCTGATGATTGGACTTTATTGAAAAAGAAAACCGAGCAAGATATTGATCAATCCAACCAAACCGTAGGAACCTATATCTACAAGAACCTTTTATTAAATCCTAAACAAAAGATTAAAGGAAAGTTGGTACGTACAATCGAACGTAAGTTTTATAAATCTGAGCTAGAGCAAATTCTTAAAAAACAAAAAGAATTTCATTCGGAATTACAAGACGAAGCATTACTAAAAGATTCTATTAGAGAGTTATATCGTAATAACGAACAACATCAACAAATGTTAGATGCAAAGGATTTTTTGCATTTGTTTTTAAATGGTATTATCTTTTATCAACGTCCATTGAGAAGTCAAAAGTCTTTGATTTCAAACTGTACTTTAGAACGTAGAATATCAAAAGAAGGTGTAATCTATCCAATCAAAGTAATTTCAAAATCTAATCCGTATTATCAAGAATTTAGGTTGTTACAATGGTTACAAAACTTAGCGATTTACCGAACAGAAGATGATGTAAACGTAACTTCTGAATTTATGCAGTCTATCGAAGATAAAGAGGCTTTATTACAATTTTTGAACACCAAAAAAGAAGTGGAACAAAAACATGTTGTAGAGTTTTTGTTGAGGTATAAAAATGGCAGTAAAAAGTTAGCAAAAGGTGAAGTTGAGAAATACCGATGGAATTACGTTCAGGATAAAAAATATCCAATGAACGAAACGCGCTATTTGATTCAATCGAAATTAGATAAAGTAGAAAATGTACCGACAGATTTTCTTTCTTATGAAGTCGAAATGGCTTTGTGGCACATTATCTATTCTGTAAATGATAAGATAGAATATGAGAAAGCGATTAAAAAGTTTGCAATTAAGCACAATTTAGATGTTACTTCTTTTGTTGATTCATTCAAAAAATTTTCACCATTCAAAAGTGAGTATGGTAGTTTTTCAGAAAAAGCGATTAAAAAATTGTTGCCTTTGATGCGATTTGGTAAAGCTTGGCGTTCTGATATTATTAGTAACACTTCTTTAGAAAGAATTGATAAAATTCTAACGGGTGAATACGATGAGAAAATCAAAAACAGAGTAAGAGAAAAGGCAGAACAATTTCAATTATATTCTTTAAATGATTTTCAAAATCTTCCACTTTGGTTAGCTCAATATATAGTGTACGATCGTCATTCAGAAGCTGAAATAGCGGGTAAATGGAATTCGGTTGCTGATTTAGAAACATTTTTAAAAGATTTCAAACAACATTCTTTGCGCAACCCTATTGTAGAACAAATTATCACTGAAACTTTACGTGTTGTAAAAGATATCTGGCAGCATTATGGAAATGGTATTGCGGATTTCTTTAGCGAAATCCATATCGAGTTAGGTCGTGATATGAAACATACTGCCGAAGAACGTAAACGCATATCAAGTACTGTTACAGATAATGAAAACACGAATTTACGTATCAAAGCTTTGTTAGTAGAATTAGGAAATGATCATAATGTAGAGAATGTACGTCCACACTCACCAATGCAACAAGATATTCTTAAGATATATGAACAAGGTGTATTGGATTTATTTACAGAACAAGAGTTGAAAGCGGAACTTTTACCAGAATCAACAACTACTGTTTTTCAAGTTTCTTCTGTTGCGCAACCATCAAGTTCTGATTTGAAACGTTACAAATTATGGTTAGAACAGAAATATCAGTCGCCATATACAGGACAAATGATTCCTTTAAATAAATTATTTACTCGCGAATACGAGATTGAACATATCATTCCGCAAAGTCGCTATTTTGATGATAGTATGAGTAATAAAGTAATTTGTGAAGCCGCTGTCAATAGTCTTAAAGGCAACCAAATAGGCTTAGCATTTATTAAAAATCATCACGGTCAAATAGTTGATTTAGGAAATGGTAAAACGGTTCCAATATTTGGAGTAGAGGCTTACGAAAGTTTTGTAAAAAAGACTTTTGATAAGAATAGAGGTAAGCGTAACAAACTTCTGATGGAAGATGTTCCAGAGAAAATGATTGAACGTCAGTTGAACGATACACGTTACATAAGTAAATATGTAACGCAATTGTTGTCTAATGTCGTACGTAAAAATGATGCTGACGCAAAAGATGATGGTGTAAACTCTAAAAATGTCATTCCTGGAAATGGTAAAATCACCTCACGTTTAAAACATGATTGGGGATTAAACGATGTGTGGAACGAACTGATCTTACCTCGTTTTGAACGTATGAATGCGATATCTAATTCTTCCGATTTTACGGCAACTAATACCAGCGGAAAAGTGATTCCAACAGTTCCTTTGGACTTGTCTAAAGGATTCTGTAAAAAACGTATCGACCACAGACACCATGCTTTAGATGCTTTGGTCATTGCTTTAGCAACGCGTGATCATGTGAATTTGTTGAATAACGAATCGGCTTTACCTAAAAAAGGAAAAGCGAAAGAAGAGCATAAGTCTACACGTTACGATTTACAAAACAAATTGAGAAATAAAGAATCTTATTTCAATGAAAAGGAGCAGAAAGAGAAAGATCGTTTTGCTGATTTTATAAAACCTTGGGAAACTATTACACAAGACACTTACAAAGCATTAGAAAGTATTGTTGTAAGCTTTAAACAAAACACTCGAGTGATTAATAAAGCAACGAATTACTACGAAAGTTACAAGGATGAAAACGGGAATTTGCGTTTGGATAAAAATGGGAATCCCCAAAAAGATGTCGTTGCACAAAAAGGAACCAATTGGGCTGTTCGTAAAGCGTTGCACAAAGAAACGGTTTCTGGGCAAGTTCATTTGGATCATGTAAAAGTTGGGAAAGGAAAAATTCTTACAGCTACTCGTAAATCTTTGGATAGTTCTTTCAATGAAAAATCAATTTTATCGATAACAGATACGGGGATTCAAAAAATACTTTTAAATTATTTAAAAGTAAAAAATAACAATCCAGAAGTTGCTTTTTCTCCTGAAGGTATTGAGGAAATGAATAAAAACATTGCTTTGTATAACGATGATAAATCGCACCAACCGATACTAAAAGTTCGTGTTTTTGAGCAGGGATCTAAGTTTGCTTTGGGTGAAACAGGTAATAAGACTACCAAGTTTGTGGAAGCCGCAAAAGGAACGAATTTATTTTTTTGGTATATATCAGGACAAATTTGGAAAAAGAAGTTACGATACCATTCCTTTAAATTTGGTTATTGAGCGTCAAAAACAAGGTTTGTCACCAGTACCTGAAGTTAACCAAAAGGGTCATCCACTTTTATTTCATTTATCACCAAACGATTTAGTTTATGTACCCAATGCTGATGATACTGGAAGTATAGATGTGAATAGTATTTATAAAGTAGTTAGTTTTTCAGGTGCTCAAATGTTTTGTGTTCAAAGTAAAGTAGCTACTTCAATTGTAAATAAAGCTGAATTTTCAACTTTGAATAAAATGGAACGAGCTATTGACAATACTATGATTAAGGATGTCTGCATTAAGCTAAAAGTAGATCGATTAGGCAATATTTTTAAACTATAACACTATGCTAAAACGCACCATTTATATCGGGAATCCATCGTATCTAAAACTGAAAGATAATCAGTTAAAAATAGAAGATGCTTTGACCAAAGAAACCAAAGGTTCTATACCTATAGAAGATATTGGCTTTTTGGTTCTAGACCATTACCAAATCACAATCAGTCATTTACTTATTGTCGCAATGCAACAAAATAATGTAGCTATTATTAGTTGTGATGAAAGTCATTTGCCGTTAGGTTTGATGTTGCCTATAACCGGACATGTAGAACATAGTGAGCGTTTAAAACATCAACTGAATTGTTCAGAGCCCTTAAAAAAGCAACTTTGGAAACAAACGGTTGAAGCTAAAATTTATCAACAAAAACAAGTATTGCGACACCAAAGGTTACCTTTTGAACCGATGCTTAATTATATGAATGAAGTGAAATCGGGCGATAGTACCAATATGGAAGGAATTGCTGCACAATACTACTGGAAAACTTTGTTTGATGATTTTACTCGGGAGCGCAAAGGCGATGCACCTAACAATTTTTTGAATTTTGGCTACGCTGTTTTGCGCAGTATGGTAGCTCGAGCTTTGGTAAGTTCTGGTTTACATCCTACTATTGGTCTTTTTCATAAAAATAAATACAATGCATATTGCTTAGCAGATGACATTATGGAACCATATCGTCCGTATGTTGATTTAAAAGTAGTGCAGTGGATGCAAAACCCACAATATTCGGATATTTTAGACAAAAATGCCAAAGCCTTTCTTTTACAAATAGCAACTCAAGATGTAACCATTAATGGTTTACAACGTCCTTTGCTAACAGCTTTGAGCATCACAACGAGTTCTTTGTATAAGTGTTTTTCGGGGGAGAGTAGGATAGTGCATTATCCCATGTTATCATGAGTTTTAGTAGATTCAATGCATACAGAATTATGTGGGTATTAGTTTTTTTTGATTTACCAACAGAAACGAAAAAGCAACGCAGTGTTGCGAGTAAATTTCGAAAATATTTGATTGATGATGGGTTCAATATGTTTCAGTTTTCAATTTATCTGAGGCATTGTCCAAGTAAAGAAAATGCCGAAGTACATATAAAACGAGTGAAAAGTAAATTACCTGCCGAAGGAAAGGTTGGTATTTTATGCATTACAGATAAACAATTTGGCCAAATGGAATTATTTTTTGCCAAAAAGGAAACCAATAAACCAAATATGTCTCAACAATTGGAACTGTTCTAGAAATAAAAAAATGCTTTTATACAATACGTATAAAAGCATTTTTTATTGTTTTTTCAATCCTGTAAATCGCTCGTGGCTCCCGTATTTACTACAAAAACGATGAGGTTGCGATTGTACTTGATAAAAATACAAAAATTTGAAAGGAATTCACAACTCGTAAGCGTGCGCGAATCTAAATTTTAGAGTTGCGATTGTACTTGATAAAAATACAAAAATTTGAAAGGAATTCACAACCGATCGGCTGTAACTAAATTCTATTGGATTGTTGCGATTGTACTTGATAAAAATACAAAAATTTGAAAGGAATTCACAACGATACCCAAGGTATTAATGCAGAAATTAAAGTTGCGATTGTACTTGATAAAAATACAAAAATTTGAAAGGAATTCACAACATTAACAGAAAATGTTCGTGAAAAAATGTTGTTGCGATTGTACTTGATAAAAATACAAAAATTTGAAAGGAATTCACAACACAATTGGTGTAGGTTCTACATTCTATCCTGTTGCGATTGTACTTGATAAAAATACAAAAATTTGAAAGGAATTCACAACTTAGGGTAATTCAAAAAGATTTTATATCTTGTTGCGATTGTACTTGATAAAAATACAAAAATTTGAAAGGAATTCACAACTATAGCTGTATTACCTACAATTTTAATTACGTTGCGATTGTACTTGATAAAAATACAAAAATTTGAAAGGAATTCACAACCGCAAAAAGCTTTAATTACTGATCCTGATTGTTGCGATTGTACTTGATAAAAATACAAAAATTTGAAAGGAATTCACAACTAACATCAGGTGAATTAATTGAAACAATAGGTTGCGATTGTACTTGATAAAAATACAAAAATTTGAAAGGAATTCACAACTTGTTTTTGTTGATGGTGCTTGTACTTGAAGTTGCGATTGTACTTGATAAAAATACAAAAATTTGAAAGGAATTCACAACACCAGGACATCTGCAAGGTTGTAAGTTTTCGTTGCGATTGTACTTGATAAAAATACAAAAATTTGAAAGGAATTCACAACGGCGTGGTGTGAGTATCCCAAGTATTGAAAGTTGCGATTGTACTTGATAAAAATACAAAAATTTGAAAGGAATTCACAACTAGTACCAACTAAAACATCCGATTTAATTAGTTGCGATTGTACTTGATAAAAATACAAAAATTTGAAAGGAATTCACAACTCTGTAAGTGCTTTTGTGGTTGATGAAAAAGTTGCGATTGTACTTGATAAAAATACAAAAATTTGAAAGGAATTCACAACTTGATTTATCAACTCTATTGCTTTTTTTACGTTGCGATTGTACTTGATAAAAATACAAAAATTTGAAAGGAATTCACAACATGAAATCAGAAAAAGAGGAACTATCCTACAGTTGCGATTGTACTTGATAAAAATACAAAAATTTGAAAGGAATTCACAACTGAAGCGGATATAGTTATGAAGTTGTACAAAGTTGCGATTGTACTTGATAAAAATACAAAAATTTGAAAGGAATTCACAACTAACAAAGGAACATTTAAAGTAAGCATCTCGTTGCGATTGTACTTGATAAAAATACAAAAATTTGAAAGGAATTCACAACTATAGGATAAAAATTTTCTAATAAGATATTGTTGCGATTGTACTTGATAAAAATACAAAAATTTGAAAGGAATTCACAACTTCTGTATAAGCCTTAACTTCATCAGATAAGTTGCGATTGTACTTGATAAAAATACAAAAATTTGAAAGGAATTCACAACTACCAAGGATAAACCGTCCCTAAATGGTGAGTTGCGATTGTACTTGATAAAAATACAAAAATTTGAAAGGAATTCACAACGATTAACCGTGGCGGAAGAAGATTATAAACGTTGCGATTGTACTTGATAAAAATACAAAAATTTGAAAGGAATTCACAACGGTCGAAGTCCAAGAGTTGGAACAACACTAGTTGCGATTGTACTTGATAAAAATACAAAAATTTGAAAGGAATTCACAACCGTAGAGGTACAAGAGTTGGAACAACACTAGTTGCGATTGTACTTGATAAAAATACAAAAATTTGAAAGGAATTCACAACTCAAAATAGCAATAATAAGAGTTTATAACAGTTGCGATTGTACTTGATAAAAATACAAAAATTTGAAAGGAATTCACAACGTAAAAGCTTCTGCTTTCCCTTTGGTTACTGTTGCGATTGTACTTGATAAAAATACAAAAATTTGAAAGGAATTCACAACATACGCCTTCAAAATCAAAAATTGATACTTGTTGCGATTGTACTTGATAAAAATACAAAAATTTGAAAGGAATTCACAACATAGATGAGCATCAATATAAAGGCTTAAAAGTTGCGATTGTACTTGATAAAAATACAAAAATTTGAAAGGAATTCACAACAACGTCGGCAGTGTCATTATATCCGTGTCAGTTGCGATTGTACTTGATAAAAATACAAAAATTTGAAAGGAATTCACAACAATATCTCCTACTGGTGTCCCTTTTCCTGTGTTGCGATTGTACTTGATAAAAATACAAAAATTTGAAAGGAATTCACAACAGCTTTACAGTGGACGCTAGTAAGCTTCGTGTTGCGATTGTACTTGATAAAAATACAAAAATTTGAAAGGAAATATAATAAAAATAAGGAATAGAAGTTGCATTATTCCATAAAAAAACTCCCAATTAAATTTTAATTGGGAGTTTTGCGGAGAAAGAGGGATTCGAACCCCCGGACCTGTTACAGTCAACAGTTTTCAAGACTGCCGCATTCGACCACTCTGCCATTTCTCCTGGTCTACATTACTTTGGTAATGCGAGTGCAAATATACGTTTTTAAATCAGCTTTACAAGTTTTATGTAAGTATTTTTTTATAAAAAATACATATTTTATTTAAAACCTCTGATTATCAAAAGATATGTATATGTTTTAATTAATCTTCAAAATCATCTTCGTCCTCATCATCCTCTTCTTCTTCGAGTTCGTATTCAAAAAACGAGAAAACAGTTCCGCCATAATTTCTGTCGTATGCATGAAATTCGCAATCATTCATTTTTGTATGTTTAGAATGTTCGATAACCAATAATCCCTCGGGATCAAGAAGTTCGTTTTCAAAAACCAATTCGACAATTTTTTTAAAGTCTTGTTCGGACATATCGTACGGAGGATCAGCAAAAATAATATCGTACGTTCCTTTGTTTTTCTCTAAAAATTTTAAAACATCAGATTTAATAGGAGTGATATCCATATCAAATTCTTTCGCCGTTTTTTTTATAAAATTAATACAACCATAATCTGCATCTACAGAGATAATTGGTTCTGCACCACGCGAAGCAAACTCGTACGACATATTACCTGTGCCCGCAAAAAGGTCAAGTATTTGTAGTTGCGTTAAATTAAAATTAGTATTTAAAATATTAAATAAGGCCTCTTTTGCCATGTCGGTTGTTGGGCGAACAGGTAAATTTTTAGGCGGGTCGATGCGACGACCTTTATATTTTCCGGAAATTATTCTCATGCTTGAAATAAAATGAAATGTTTTGAATTTTCTGAAACTGATGCTCCGTTTTTAGTTGCAAATTCCTGTAAATTGTATAAAAATACATATCTAATATAGGTATAAGCCGTTTTATAGGCTGCATCGTTTTGGGTTATATTTCCTATAAAATAGGTTTTTATGTGTTCTGGATTTAGTTTTAGTTGTTCGAAAGTAAATAAAAGATAGTAAATAAAATCTTCTACTGTTTTGTGTTCGAATGAGTTGTAAAACAATAATTTTTGATTGTGAACGACCACAATTTCAAAATGTGTATTTTGATAATGAACAAAAACTAAATTTTCATCTTTGTTTTTAGATAAATCTAAAATTTTTTGAACTAAAATACTTGTGGTGTTTTTATAATCAAAAGACTTAAAGATGTCGAGCAAAATATTGTTCAAATTTACAAACGGTACATATATATTATATAGGTTGTATCGCTCAATGGTATCGTAAACAAATAAATCGCTTTCAAAAACTTTAGTATTATATTGTAAGTATAGTCCTAAGTTTTCGGGATCAAAAAAAGCAGCCGGAACCAAACTGTTGTAATGGTTGTGGTGTAAAACTATAACTTGGTCAAAATTTATGTTTTTATCTAGTAACGGTGTTAATGCTTTTTTTAGTTGATCTTCTAAAATGGTATTGTTGGTTGGGTAAAGTGGGTATTTTTGCGAAAAAACTTCGATGGTTTTTTGCGTAAGTAGGTCTACAATAATATAGGATAGATTTTGATGATCTATCTGGAGTACTAATTTTTTGTACGATTTAGAAATTATGTTTTGATCTGACATTTTTGTTTATTGTAGTTGGGCAAAAATACAATTTTTTTTATGGAATTGGTATTTGTTAGCTTTGTAGTATTGTATCTTTACAAAAAATTTGTGTACTATGTTGGCTTTTAGCCCTGACAGTAGTGGCATCCTTTTGTTTGATAAAACAAAAGATATAACGAATGGCAGGAAAAGGGTTTATTTTATTCCCTTTTGTTTGCGCTTTAAATAATAAATAATGACACCTTCTGAATTTTATAAAGTTTTGTGTACGAAATTTCCGTACGAAACAACTTTACATCAAGATATTTTTTTTAATAAAGTTGCTGAATTTGTTTTGAGTAGTAAAGTTCAGGACGAAATTTTTGTGCTTAAAGGATATGCTGGTACGGGAAAAACCTCGGTAATTTCGACTTTGGTTAATAATTTAGAGGTGGTGCATTGGCAATATGTGCTTTTGGCACCAACGGGTAGGGCAGCTAAGGTGATTGGAAATTACTCGAATCAGATGGCGCATACGATTCATAAAAAAATATATTTTCCTAAAAAGCAATCTGGCGCTGGTGTTGGTTTTACGATGCAGCCCAACAAGCATAAAAATACAATTTTTATTGTGGATGAAGCCTCGATGATTTCGGATTAAAGTAGTGATTATCAAATGTATGAAAACGGTTCGCTGTTGGATGATTTGATTATGTATGTTTACTCGGGACAAAATTGCAAGCTAATTTTAGTAGGAGATACTGCACAGCTTCCGCCTGTTGGAATGGTGGATAGCCCGGCGTTGGATGTTGATAAATTGATGCGAAATTATAATATGGAAGTGACTCATATTGAGTTAAGTGAAGTAATGCGACAAGCAACAACGTCTGGAATTTTATATAATGCGACTG
>CANRKI010000001.1 GCA_947631175.1 uncultured Flavobacterium sp. | reverse complement strand
TAATAGCGTTATGTACGCTTATATTGATAGAAAGAAAAAATTACCTGTTACAACGTTATTCCGTGCAATCGGTTTTGAACGTGATAAGGATATCTTAGAAATCTTCGATTTAGCTGAAGAGGTAAAAGTATCTAAAACTGGTCTTAAAAAATATATTGGACGTCGTTTAGCTGCACGTGTATTAAATACATGGCACGAAGACTTCGTGGATGAGGATACTGGTGAGGTAGTATCTATTGAGCGTAATGAAATTATTTTAGACCGTGATACGGTTTTAGATAAGGATAACGTAGAGGAAATTATCGATGCAAATGTAAAAACCATTCTTTTACATAAAGAGGATAACAACCAAGCGGATTACACTATTATCCACAATACATTACAAAAAGACCCAACAAACTCAGAAAAAGAAGCTGTTGAGCATATCTACCGTCAGTTACGTAATGCGGAACCACCAGACGAGGAGACAGCTCGAGGCATTATAGATAAATTATTCTTCTCTGACCAACGTTACTCTTTAGGAGATGTAGGTCGTTATAGAATTAACAAAAAACTTGGGTTAAACATTGAAATGGATAAGCAAGTTTTAACGAAAGAGGATATCATCACTATCGTTAAATACTTAATCGAATTGATCAACTCTAAAGCTGAGATTGATGATATCGACCACTTATCTAACCGTCGTGTAAGAACTGTTGGTGAACAACTTTCTGCACAATTTGGTGTTGGTTTAGCTCGTATGGCTCGTACTATTAAAGATCGTATGAATGTTCGTGATAACGAAGTGTTCACACCGATTGACTTAATTAACGCAAAATCATTATCTGCTGTAATTAATTCTTTCTTTGGTACGAATCAGCTTTCTCAGTTCATGGACCAAACTAACCCGTTAGCTGAGATTACGCACAAACGTCGTTTATCTGCATTAGGACCTGGAGGTTTATCTAGAGAACGAGCTGGTTTCGAAGTTCGTGACGTTCACTACACGCACTACGGACGTTTATGTCCAATTGAAACACCTGAGGGACCAAACATCGGTCTTATCTCTTCTCTTTCTGTTTACTCTAAAGTAAACAATATGGGATTCATTGAAACACCATATCGCAAAGTTGTTGATGGACAAATTGATATCGTTAATGATCCAGTTTATTTATCAGCAGAAGAAGAAGAAGGTAAATTAATTGCACAAGCAAACATCGGAATTGATACTGTAGGTAATATTACTGACGAAAAAGTAATTGCAAAGCAAGATGCGGATTTCCCAGTTGTTGAACCTAAAGAATTAGATTACGCTGACGTTGCACCAAACCAAATCGCATCGATTTCAGCATCATTAATTCCTTTCTTAGAGCACGATGATGCCAACCGTGCCTTAATGGGATCGAACATGATGCGTCAGGCAGTACCTTTATTACGTCCAGAATCTCCAATTGTTGGTACTGGATTAGAAAAACAAGTTGCTACTGATTCTCGTGTTTTAATTAATGCTGAAGGAACTGGTGAAGTTGTTTATGTTGATGCTACTAAAATTACTATTCGTTACGAACGTACAGATCGTGATAGAGCAGTAAGTTTTGATACAGATGAGAAAACATACAACTTAATCAAATTCCGTAAAACAAACCAAAGTACTTCTATCAACTTAAAACCAATTGTAAGAAAAGGTGATCAAGTTGTTAAAGGGCAAGTATTATGTGAAGGTTATGCTACACAAAATGGTGAGTTAGCTTTAGGTCGTAACATGCAAGTAGCTTTCATGCCTTGGAAAGGTTACAATTTTGAGGATGCAATTGTAATTTCTGAAAGAGTAGTTAGTGAAGATATCTTTACATCTATCCATATTGATGATTACACATTAGAAGTTCGTGATACAAAATTAGGACCTGAAGAGTTAACAAACGATATTCCAAATATTTCTGAAGAGGCAACTAAAGACTTAGATGAAAATGGTATGATTCGTATTGGGGCTGAAGTTAAACCTGGTGATATCCTTATCGGAAAAATTACACCAAAAGGGGAATCTGATCCAACTCCAGAAGAAAAATTATTACGTGCTATCTTTGGTGATAAAGCAGGAGATGTTAAGGATGCGTCTTTAAAAGCAACTCCATCATTACGTGGTGTTGTTTTAGACAAAAAATTATTCTCTAAAGCAAATAAAGATAAGCGCAAACGCGGTTCTAAAGATAAAGAAGAAATAGCTGAATTAGAAGCTCGTTTCGATGTGAAGTTTAACCAATTAAAAGACGAATTAGTAGATAAATTATTTACAATCGTTAACGGTAAAACATCACAAGGTGTATTAAATGACGTAGGGGAAGAAGTTTTACCTAAAGGAAAAAAATACACACAAAAAATGTTACATGCAGTTGAAGACTTTACTCATTTAACTAAAGGACAGTGGACTACAGATGAAGAAACCAATTCAATGGTGACCGATTTAATCCACAACTATAAAATTAGATTAAATGACTATAAAGGTGAGTTACGTAGAGAAAAAGTAACTTTATCAGTTGGAGACGAATTACCATCAGGTGTATTAAAACTTGCTAAAGTTTACATTGCTAAAAAACGTAAACTAAGAGTAGGGGATAAAATGGCTGGACGTCACGGTAACAAAGGTATTGTAGCAAAAATTGTACGTGCAGAAGATATGCCATTCTTAGAGGATGGAACACCAGTAGATATTGTATTAAATCCACTTGGGGTACCATCACGTATGAACATCGGACAGATTTATGAAACCGTACTTGGATGGGCTGGTAAAAGGTTAGGTAAAAAATTCGCGACACCAATTTTTGATGGTGCATCATTAGACGAAATTAATGCCTTAACAGATGAAGCTGGAGTTCCTCGTTTTGGTCATACTTATTTATACGATGGAGGTACAGGAGACCGTTTCCACCAAAAAGCAACAGTAGGTGTAATCTACATGTTAAAACTTGGTCACATGGTTGATGACAAAATGCACGCACGTTCTATTGGTCCTTACTCTTTAATTACACAACAACCTTTAGGAGGTAAAGCCTTATTTGGAGGTCAGCGTTTTGGAGAGATGGAGGTTTGGGCTCTTGAAGCATATGGAGCATCAAGCACATTAAGAGAAATCTTGACTGTTAAATCGGATGATGTTGTTGGTAGAGCTAAAACTTACGAAGCAATCGTTAAGGGTGAAACTATGCCAGAACCAGGATTACCAGAATCATTCAATGTATTAATGCATGAATTAAAAGGTCTTGGTTTAGACATTAGATTAGAAGACTAAATATTACATAAATAAGGGAATCAATCTCTTGGAACGATTCCCTTTTTTTCCAAAAAAGTATTTTAACAATCGATAGTACGATTATCATGAGTAAAAATAAAGATAAAAATACCGTAAAAAGGTTTAACAAGATTTCGATAGGTCTTGCTTCTCCAGAATCTATTTTGGCAGAATCAAGAGGTGAGGTGTTAAAGCCAGAAACTATCAATTATCGTACACATAAGCCTGAGCGCGATGGTCTTTTCTGCGAACGAATTTTTGGTCCAGTTAAAGATTACGAATGTGCTTGTGGTAAATATAAAAGAATTCGCTACAAAGGTATTGTATGTGACCGTTGTGGTGTTGAAGTTACTGAGAAAAAAGTTCGTCGTGACCGTGTAGGGCACATCAACTTAGTTGTGCCAATTGCACACATTTGGTACTTCCGTTCTTTACCAAACAAAATTGGTTATATTTTAGGGTTACCATCTAAAAAATTAGATATGATTATTTACTACGAACGTTACGTAGTAATTCAGCCAGGTATCGCTAAAAATGCCGAAGGAGAAGATTTAAAAACTCTTGATTTCTTAACTGAAGAAGAATATTTAAATATTGTTGATTCATTACCAATGGAAAACCAATATTTAGATGATAACGATCCTAATAAATTCATCGCTAAAATGGGTGCTGAATGTATTATGGACTTATTGTCTCGTATTGATTTACCATCTTTATCAGCTTCTTTACGATATGCTGCTAATAATGAAACATCAAAACAACGTAAAACAGAAGCTTTAAAACGTTTACAAGTTGTAGAAGCTTTCCGTGAAGCGAATAACAATAGAGAAAACCGCCCTGAGTGGATGATCTTAAAAGTAATTTCGGTTATTCCACCAGAATTACGCCCGTTAGTTCCGCTTGATGGAGGTCGTTTTGCAACATCAGATTTAAATGATTTATACCGTCGTGTAATTATCCGTAACAATCGTTTAAAACGATTAATGGAAATTAAAGCACCAGAAGTGATCTTACGTAATGAAAAACGTATGTTACAAGAAGCGGTTGATTCATTATTTGATAACACACGTAAAGCATCTGCTGTTAAAACAGAATCAAATAGACCATTAAAATCGTTATCAGACTCATTAAAAGGTAAACAAGGACGTTTCCGTCAAAACTTACTTGGTAAACGTGTTGACTATTCTGCACGTTCGGTAATTGTTGTTGGACCAGAGTTAAAATTATACGAGTGTGGTTTACCAAAAGATATGGCAGCTGAACTTTACAAACCATTCGTAATTAGAAAATTAATTGAGCGTGGTATTGTAAAAACAGTTAAGTCTGCTAAAAAAATCATTGACAAAAAAGAGCCAGTAGTTTGGGATATCCTTGAAAATGTAATTAAAGGACACCCAGTATTACTAAACCGTGCTCCTACGTTACACCGTTTAGGTATTCAAGCTTTCCAACCTAAGTTAATTGAGGGTAAAGCAATCCGTTTACACCCGTTAGTGTGTACTGCGTTCAACGCCGATTTCGACGGTGACCAGATGGCGGTTCACTTACCATTAGGACCAGAGGCTATTTTAGAGTCGCAATTATTAATGTTAGCGTCTCACAATATTCTTAACCCTGCAAATGGTGCACCTATTACGGTACCATCTCAGGACATGGTTCTTGGTCTTTACTACATGACTAAGGAAAGAAAGAACACACCAGAATATCCTATTAAAGGTGAAGGTCAAGTATTCTATTCTGTTGAAGAGGTTCACATCGCTATCAACGAAGGAAAACTAGACTTAAATGCAGGTGTTAAAGTTCGTGCTAAAGATTTTAATGAAAATGGTGAGTTGGTATACAAAATTATTCCTACAACAGCTGGACGTATCTTATTTAATGAGGTAGTGCCAGAAGCTGCAGGATATATCAACGAAGTATTAAATAAAAAATCTTTACGTGATATTATTTCTGAAATTTTAGCTAAAACTGATGTTCCTACAACGGCTCAGTTCTTAGATGATATCAAAAATATGGGATATGGATACGCGTTTAAAGGTGGTTTATCCTTCTCTTTAGGTGATATCAAAATCCCAGACCAAAAACAATCATTAATTGCTGAGGCTAATTCACAAGTTGATGGTATTACCATGAACTATAACATGGGGCTTATCACAAATAATGAGCGTTATAATCAGGTGATTGACGTTTGGACATCAACAAATGCAATGTTAACAGAAGCTGCGATGCGCAATATTCGTGAAGATCAGCAAGGTTTTAACTCTGTATTTATGATGCTTGATTCTGGAGCCCGTGGTTCTAAGGAGCAGATTCGTCAGTTAACAGGTATGCGTGGATTAATGGCGAAACCTAAAAAATCGACAGCTGGTGGTGGTGAAATTATTGAAAACCCAATTTTATCTAACTTTAAAGAAGGTTTATCAATTTTAGAATACTTCATCTCTACGCACGGTGCTCGTAAAGGTCTTGCCGATACAGCTCTTAAAACAGCCGATGCGGGTTACTTAACTCGTCGTTTACATGATGTTGCTCAAGATGTAATTGTTAATTCTGAAGATTGTGGAACTTTAAGAGGTATTGAAGTTAGCGCACTTAAGAAAAATGACGAAGTTGTTGAGTCATTAGGAGAACGTGTTTTAGGGCGTGTTGCTTTATTAGATGTAGTTAATCCATTAACAGGTGATGTAGTTGTTGAAGAAGGACAGTTAATTACTGAAGCTATCGCTAAATCAATTAACGAATCTCCGGTTGAAAGCATGGAAG
This sequence comes from uncultured Flavobacterium sp., assembly GCA_947631175.1. Classification (GTDB taxonomy): domain Bacteria; phylum Bacteroidota; class Bacteroidia; order Flavobacteriales; family Flavobacteriaceae; genus Flavobacterium. Next base: position 58,658 of record CANRKI010000001.1, on the reverse strand, counting down.
TACGTTCACCATTAACATGTGAGGCCAAAAAAGGTATCTGTGTTAAATGTTACGGACGTAACTTAGCAACTAACAAAATCGCTCAACGTGGTGATGCTGTTGGGGTTGTAGCTGCGCAATCAATTGGTGAGCCTGGTACTCAGTTAACGCTTCGTACATTCCACGTGGGTGGGGTTGCTGGAGGTATCTCTGAAGAGTCAAGTTTAATTGCTAAATTTGCAGGTCGTGTTGAAATTGAAGATTTAAGAACAGTTAAAGGAGAAGATTCTGATGGAAACGTTGTTGACATTGTAATTTCTCGTTCTACAGAATATAAATTAGTTGATGTTACAACTGGAATTGTTGTTAATACTCACAATATTCCTTACGGTTCATCTATCTTTGTTAAAGATGGTGACGTGGTTGAAAAAGGTAATGTAATTTGTAAATGGGATCCATATAACGGGGTAATTATTGCTGAAACTGATGGTAAAATTGCTTACGAGGATTTAGAACAAGGACAAACTTTCCAAGTTGAAATTGACGAACAAACAGGATTTAAAGAAAAAGTAATTTCTGAAGGTCGTAACAAAAAATTAGTTCCTACTTTATTGATGAATTCTAAAGATGGTGAATTAATTCGTTCATACAACTTACCTGTAGGTGCACACTTAATGGTAAACGACGGAGAAAAAATTAAAGCTGGTAAAATTTTAGTTAAAATTCCACGTCGTTCATCTAAAGCAAGTGATATTACCGGTGGTTTACCACGTATTACAGAGTTATTAGAAGCTCGTAACCCGTCGAACCCAGCCGTAGTATCAGAAATTGATGGTGTTGTTTCTTTCGGTAAAATTAAACGTGGTAACCGTGAAATCATTATTGAATCTAAATTTGGTGAAATTAAGAAGTACTTAGTAAAATTATCAAACCAAATTTTAGTTCAAGAAAATGACTTCGTAAAAGCGGGAGTGCCATTATCAGATGGAGCAATTACTCCAGAAGATATTTTAAGAATTAAAGGACCGTCAGCTGTACAACAGTACTTAGTTAACGAGATTCAGGAAGTTTACCGTTTACAAGGGGTAAAAATTTCTGATAAACACTTTGAGGTGGTAATTCGCCAAATGATGCGTAAAGTTAGAATCGAGGATCCAGGAGATACTTTATTCTTAGAAGAACAACTTGCACATACACAAGATTTCATTATTGAAAACGATAAGTTATACGGAATGAAGTTTATTGAAGATGCAGGTGATTCTGAAAACTTAATCGCTGGTCAAATTGTTTCAGCTCGTGAATTAAGAGACGAAAATTCATTATTGAGACGTAATGATAAAAATTTAGTAATTGCTAGAGAGGTTATACCTGCAACTGCAACACCTATATTACAAGGTATTACAAGAGCATCTTTACAAACTAAATCTTTTATTTCTGCAGCTTCATTCCAGGAAACTACTAAAGTATTAAACGAGGCAGCTGTAGCTGGTAAAGTAGATACATTAGAAGGATTAAAAGAAAACGTTATTGTTGGACACAGAATTCCTGCTGGTACAGGTATGAGAGAATACGATAATACTATGGTAGGATCTAAAGACGATTTTAACGAATTAGTTGCAAATAAAGAAAGTTTTAATTTTTAATATTTTTTAGCATGAGTGACACTAAACAAAATAACAATCAGTTTAGTATTGAATTAGATGAAAAAACTGCCGAAGGAACCTATTCTAATATGGTAGTTATAAATCATTCAAATACAGAATTTGTTTTAGATTTTATTAATATTATGCCTGGGGTTCCTAAGGCAAAAGTAAAATCAAGAATGATTCTTACGCCTCAACATGCCAAAAGATTATTAAACGCTTTAGCTGACAATATCAATAGATTTGAAAGTGTAAACGGAATGATAAAAGATACGGAAAATAACACAAACGTTGCTTCTCCTTATAACTTAGGTCCATCCGGAAACGCTTAATATATTTAAAAAGCCTCTTACTTTTGTAAGAGGCTTTTTTTATGAAAAATTGCATGTTTTTTTTAATACATTGCAACTTCATCAATCTTTATAGTATCATCTAAAATAAATTAATTCTTTATTTTTTGTTAAGAAATAGGGTTTTATTAATTTATTGTTTAATTTGATTGATAATTTATGTTTAATAAATTCATGCTAAAATAATCAAATTGGCAATTTTATAGCATTTGTTTTAAGGTTGAGTTATCTTTACTTAAAAAAATTCTCAACACTTGTAAAACTTTGATTTTGTCCGAAATTAGTATTGCTTTTTTTTTATCACATGTTTAAATAGTGGTATATTGTAAAGCTTTTTAAGTCGATTATTTATTTATATCAGACATTGAACTTCTGTTAATAAAAAATAAACAATTTACTTTTAAATATTTTTAAATAAAAATTCAAATTTGTAAATTCGCATTTAGCAAAAAAATAAATTCACATTTAATCTTATAGTAAATCATGTCAAAAACAGCAATACTAGAGTTAGATGGCGTAAAACACGAGTTTCCTATCACTATTGGAAGCGAGAATGAAGTAGCCATCAATATTGAGACATTACGTGCAAAAACGGGTGCAATCACTTTAGATCCAGGATACAAAAATTCAGGTTCTTGTCAAAGTGCTATTACCTTCCTTGATGGTGAAGAAGGAATATTACGTTACAGAGGTTATTCTATCGAAGATCTAGCTGATAAAGCAGGTTTCTTGGAAGTAGCTTATTTAATCATTTTTGGAGAATTACCAAAAAAAGCAGAATTAGAAAAATTCGAAAACGATATTCGTAAACATACTTTAGTAAATGAAGAGATGAAAAACATCATTGATGGTTTTCCTAAAAATGCGCACCCAATGGGCGTATTATCTTCATTAACTTGTGCATTAACTGCTTTCAACCCTGGTGTTGTAAATGTTGATAACGAAGAGAAAATGTACGAAGCAATTTGCAAAATGATGGGTAAATTCCTTGTAATTGCAACTTGGACATACAGAAAAGCTAAAGGTTATCCGTTAAACTACTACGATAACACTAAGCCATACGTAGATAACTTTTTACGTTTAATGTTTGAATTACCAACAGAACCTTACAAAATCAATAAAACAGTTTTAAACGCTATTGATAAATTATTCATCTTACATGCTGATCACGAACAAAACTGTTCTACATCAACAGTTCGTATGGTAGGTTCATCTCACGCTGGATTATTCGCTTCAATCTCTGCAGGTGTTTCTGCTTTATGGGGACCATTACACGGTGGTGCTAATCAAGCAGTATTAGAAATGTTAGAAGAAATCCAAAAAGATGGTGGTGATGCTGATAAATTTTTAGCTAAAGCTAAAGATAAAGAAGATCCATTCCGTTTAATGGGATTCGGACACAGAGTTTATAAAAACTTTGACCCAAGAGCTCGTATCATTAAAAAAGCTGCTGACGAAGTATTAGCAGAATTAGGTGTTAACGACCCAATTTTATCTATCGCTAAAGCTTTAGAAGAAAAAGCATTAAAAGACGAGTATTTCGTAAAACGTAACTTATATCCAAACGTTGACTTCTATTCAGGAATCATTTACCGTGCATTAGGTATCCCAACTGAAATGTTTACTGTAATGTTCGCAATTGGACGCTTACCAGGATGGGTTGCACAATGGAAAGAAATGCGCGTAAACAAAGAACCAATTGGACGTCCACGTCAAGTATACGTTGGTGAACCATTACGTTCTTTTGTAGAAATGGATAAACGATAATCTATTTTATTTATAAAGACAAAACCTCGATTTTTTTCGAGGTTTTTTTTATGTCAATTCCCTAGCTAAACTATTGACAAGCTTTAACAAAATAGTATATTTGTGTTTCTAATCATTAAAAATATGTTACAATTAAATGTAAAAAATGAAACATCCCGGCTTAGAGCCGTTGTGTTAGGAATTGCAAATAGTAACGGGCCAACACCAACTATTGATGAAGCTTACGATCCCAAATCATTAGAACATATTAAAGCAGGAACTTATCCATTAGAAAAAGATATGGTTATTGAAATGACTGCTTTTGAAAAGGTGTTGAAAAAATATGACGTTCAGGTTTACCGTCCAGAAATAATCGAAAATTACAATCAAATTTTCTCACGCGATATTGGTTTTGTAATTGATGATATTTTTGTAAAAGCCAATATTTTACCCGACAGAGAGCGTGAGCTTGATGCCATTCAATATGTTATCGATCAAATAAATCCTCAAAAAGTTGTTCGCCCACCAGATGATGTTCACATTGAAGGTGGTGATGTAATGCTTTGGAACGATCATATTTTTATAGGAACCTATAAAGGTAGCGACTACAAAAGCTTTATTACGGCGCGTACCAACATGCAAGGGGTAAATTATATCAAAAATTTATTTCCAAACAAAATAGTTAAAGAATTTGACCTTGTTAAATCTAAAATTGAACCTCGTGATAATGCTTTGCATTTGGATTGCTGCTTTCAACCAGTAGGGAAAAACAAAGGAATAATTTATAAATCTGGTTTTAGAGAAGAGGCCGATTATTTATACTTAGTTGATTTATTTGGGAAAGAAAATCTTTTTCATATCGAAAGAGAAGAAATGTATTATATGTATTCGAACGTGTTTTCTATAGCTGAAAATGTTGTAGTAAGCGAAAAAAAATTTACTAGACTAAACAACTGGTTACGTTCACAAAATTTTATAGTTGAAGAAATACCTTACGCCGAAATCTCTAAGCAAGAAGGTTTATTACGTTGCTCAACTTTACCATTAATTAGAGAATAATGAAACAAACAACCAATACAATTTTAATGATTCGTCCGGTAGCTTTCCGAATGAACGAGCAAACAGCAGTTAACAATTATTACCAAAAAGTAATGGATGGTATTTTACCGGCAACGGTGAATGCTAAGGCTCAATCCGAATTTGATAACTTTGTAACAATGCTTAAAAACGTAGGTGTTAATGTTATTGTTGTTGAAGATACGATTGAACCGAATACGCCAGATAGTATTTTCCCTAACAATTGGGTTTCATTTCACCAAACAGCAGATGTGGTTTTATATCCAATGTTTGCTGAAAATAGACGTTTGGAACGCAGAGATGATATTTTAGATCTTTTAGAAGAAAAAGGTTTTTACATCGAAAATGTAACCGATTATACTATTGCCGAAGAAGCTGGAATTTATTTAGAAGGAACCGGAAGTTTGGTTTTAGATCGTGAAAACGCAAAAGCTTATTCCGCATTATCTCCTCGAGCTGAAGAAGAATTGATGATTGAATTTTGCGAAGATTTTGAAATGAATCCTGTTATTTTTGAAGCTTTTCAAACAGTAAACGGTGAACGCAAACCAATTTATCATACCAATGTAATGATGTGTGTAGCCGAGCAATTTGCGGTTATTTGTGCAGATTGTATTGATGATAAAAAAGAACGTAAAATGGTGATTGATTGTTTAAAATCGGATGGTAAAGAAATTATTTATTTGACCGAAGAACAATTAACACATTTTGCTGGTAATATGCTACAGGTTCGTGGTGCTGAGGATAAACGCTACTTAGTAATGAGCGAAGCTGCTCACCAATCTTTAAACAAAGGACAAATTAATCAAATCGAAAAATATTGCGAAATTTTATCTGCTAATTTAGATACTATTGAGGCTTGCGGAGGCGGAAGTGCACGTTGTATGCTTGCCGAAGTATTTTTACCATTAGCTTCGGATATGGAATAAAAAAAGAAAGTTCGGGAAATACCCGAACTTTTTTATTTTACTATTGCTGTTTGTAGCATATTGATAACTCCATTACTAATATATTGTATTCCTAAAGCAATTACAATGAATCCCATAATTCGGGAAATTGAAACAATACCAGAAGCTCCAAGTAAGTTAGATAAATAATGTGCACTTCTTAAAATTAAAAAGATAAGTAAGCAAACAACTAAAACCGCACCACAAACAATAGCTTTATCTGTGTATTCTGGATAATCTTGATAAAAGGCAATTAAAAGTGACATTGCACCAGGACCTGCCAACATAGGCATTGCTAGCGGCGTTAAAGCAATATCATTTCTTTTTTGTGCATCATCAGCTACTTTTTTATTTACACCACGTCTTTTCGAAAAATTTCCTGCCAATAACGAATATCCTGAGTTTACGATAATTAAACCACCAGCAATTCTAAGTGCATCCATAGTAATTCCAAAAAAGGTTAAAACGTATTTTCCAATAAAAAAGGAAATCATTAAAATAACAAATACGTTTACCGCTGTCCAAATCGAGATTCTTGATCGTTCTGCCAAAGAATCATCTTGTGTTAATCCAACAAAAATTGGAATTGTCCCTAAGGGGTTTAATACCGAAAAAACGGCCGCGAAAATGTAAATAAATAAATCCATATCTTAGGATAATTAAAAAAAGTATATTACGTTAGTTAAATATATAAAAATTAAATGTATGAAAACATTAGTATTAGGCGCATCTACCAATCCGGAACGCTATTCGTATAAAGCAATATATAAATTAGTAAATAACAATCATGAAGTTGTAGCTGTTGGTAATAAAATTGGTGAGGTTGCAGGAATTGTAATAGAAAAACAACCTATTAAATATCCAGATGTTCACACGGTAACTTTATATTTAAACCCAATCAGACAACGTGATTATTACGATTATATTATAGCTTTAAATCCCGAACGCGTAATTTTTAATCCTGGTACCGAAAATTTAGAACTTTATAATTTGTTAGAAGCTAAAGGTATATCATTCGAAATTGCTTGTACTTTAGTTCTTTTAGCTACTGAGCAATATTAGTTTTTTTACTAAAGATAAGTAATAAACCAAAAGTTATTAAACCGTTAATAATGATTAGTTCATTATCAAAAACGTAATCCCCAAAAAATAGTTTAGAGTTTGAACTTAATACCCATGTTGCAATTGGTGAAATAATGCAAAGATAAGGTACCATTTTATCTATAACTTTTCTGTTCTTTACAAATAAACCAAAACTATACAAACCTAATAAAGGACCATAAGTATACGAAGCGATTTTAAAAATCATACTTACAACAGATTTATCATTTAGTGAATTAAAAATGATAATAACTAAAAACATAGCGAACGAAAAACCAATATGAACCCAATGGCGAATTTTTACGTTATTTGGGTTGTTTGGTTTTTTATTCATATTTAAAAAATCAACACAAAATGACGTTGTTAATGCGGTTAATGCCGAATCTGTTGTTGCAAAAGTAGCAGCGGTTAAACCAAGTAAAAATATGATAGAAGGTATTAATGTTAAGTGATTGAAAGCAATTTCTGGAAATAATAAATCTGTTCTAGCAGCGCCAGTTACCGAATCTATTGGAACCGAAATTTGAAATTTTTGTGCATAAATGTATAATAGTGCACCAACACATAAAAATATAAAGTTAATTACAACAAAAATTCCTGTAAACCAAAACATGTTTTTTTGTCCTTCTTTAATGTTAGCACACGATAAGTTTTTTTGCATTAAATCTTGATCCAAACCTACCATAGCAATGGTTACAAAAATTCCACCAAGTATTTGTTTTACAAAATGATATTTATTAGTTATAAAATCTTCAAAAAAGAATACTTTTGAATAATTCGATTCTTTAACCGTTTCAATAGCTTGAATAAGAGATAAATCTAAGCTTTTACAGATAAAGAAAATAGTGAATAAAACCGAAGAAACTAGAAAAAAAGTTTGTAAAGTATCGGTAACAATAATTGTTTTTAATCCGCCTTTATACGTGTAAGCAAAAATTAGAGCTAACGAAATTAAAACTGTTACAGCAAACGGGATTCCGTAAAAGTCAAAAACATAACGTTGTAAAACAAGAACAACTAAATAAAGCCTAAATGCAGAACCAATTGTTCGACTTATTAAAAAGATAAGTGCTGATGTTTTATAGCTGTAAACCCCTAACTTATTTTCGATATATCCGTAAATAGAAGTTAAATTCATTTTATAATACAACGGCAATAAAACGGTAGCAACAATTAAAAAACCAATAGCATTTCCTAAAACAAACTGAAAATATTTAAACTGTTCCCCGTTAGGAGATCCTACTTCTCCAGGAACGGATATAAAAGTTACACCACTTAGTGCGGTTCCAATCATTCCAAAAGCAATTAAATACCATTTGGCATTTTTATTTGCACTGAAAAAAGCGTCGTTACTTTTATCTTTTTTGCTAATAATGTTTGATATTACAAGTAATAAACCAAAGTAAATAATTATAATACTTAGAATTATAGAAGGTGTCATGCTAAAATATATTTAAAGCAATGTACTAAAATTTGTGAAATGATAAGAATAAGACTATAAATATAAATTTTAAAAAATATAGGCTATTTAGTATCTTTGTGAAATGGAATTTACATCAAAGCTTTTAGAAAACGCCGTTGCAGAAATGTCTGGCTTGCCTGGAATAGGAAAACGTACTGCCTTGCGTTTGGTTTTACATATATTAAAACAGCCTAGCCAAAATACATTGGCATTTACTAATGCAATTTTGGATCTAAAACAAAATATAAAACAATGCTCATCTTGTCATAATATTAGTGATGATGAGGTTTGCGAAATTTGTAGTAATCCAGCTCGTAATCATAAAATTATATGCGTAGTTGAGGACATTAGAGATGTAATGGCAATTGAAAATACGCGAACGTTTAATGGAATATATCATGTTTTAGGAGGAAAAATCTCTCCAATTGATGGTATTGGACCAAGCCAATTAAAAATACCATCACTTATTGAAAAAGTAAATCAAAATCAATGTGATGAAATTATTTTTGCGTTAAGTTCAACTATTGAGGGAGATACCACAAATTTTTATATCTATAAGCAGCTAAAAAAATTTGATATAACAACATCTACTATCGCGCGCGGAATTGCAATTGGGGATGAATTAGAATATGCAGATGAAGTGACTTTAGGAAGAAGTTTATTACATAGAATTCCGTTTGAAAAAACATTAAAAAGTATTTAGAAATTAGTAATAAATTCTTAGTTTTAGCCTTTAATTTGTAAATGATTAATTTATTTACAACACAACCAAATTTTAAATGAATAAAAGTATTTTTGTATTCGCAATGTGTCTTATTTTTGGCCTGTTAACCACGTCATGTTTAACTAAAAAAGATTTAATATATCTTCAAAATAATGCGCCAGCAGATTCTTCATCTGTTATTATTAAGCCTATAAATAATAATCAATATAAACTTCAAGTAAATGATCAAATAAAAATTGATTTTAAATCAGTTAATGATAACAAATTAGTAAAAGAGTTTATCGATCAATTTACAATGACTACGAATACAAATGCGAACCAATTCTCTGAGGCACAATTGTACTTTAATTCATATAAAGTAGATCAACATGGAAATATTCGAATTCCAACACTAGGTGAAATTACTGTTTTAGGCTATACCATTGAGGAAGTTCGAAAACAAATAGAAGATAAAATATACGAAGAATATTTTAATAAAGAAACAACCGAAATTTTCGTAAACGTTCAACTAGCGGGTATTCGTTATACAATAAATGGTGAAGTGGGTAGCACGGGAACTAATATTATTTACAACGAAAAAGCAACTATATTAGATGCTATTGCAAATTCTGGTGATATCACGCTAGTTGGTGATAGACGTGATGTTATTGTAATGCGTCAATTTCCGCACGGAACCGAGATCCATTCAATTAACTTACTTGAGGTTGAGGCTATGAATTCTCCATTTTATGTTTTAAAACCAAATGATTACATATATGTAAAACCGCTAAAACAAAAAACTTTAGGTTTTGGAACTAACAATTTACAAACCATAACAACTATAATTTCATCGTTAAGTTTAGTTATTACAACCTTTTTATTAGTTAAAAATTTATAAGAAAACATGTTAGATACTAAAGATTTTAATTTTTTTGAAAATCAGGCATCTTTTGATTTTAAAGGATTATTCTTAAAAATTTTAAGCTACTGGAAGTGGTTTATTGTTTGCTTAATCATTACGTTTACCATTGCATATCAAGTAAATATTCGAAAAGAGAAAATTTACGCACTAGAGTCATCAATCGTTGTTAAAGACGAGAATAATTCATTCTTTACCACTACAACAAGTTTAGTTTTTAACTGGGGTGGTGTATCTGATAAGGTACAAACTGTAATGACAACTCTTCGATCTAGATCACATAATGAAGTTGTTGTTGATAAGCTTAGTTATTATATCGATTATTTAGAACAAGGTAAGTACAATTTGATTGATGCTTATGGTCGCGTACCTTTTCAAATAGAAATTGACAAAGCCGCTCCGCAAATTAACGGAACACCTATTTCAATCAAATTTATTTCTCCTAATACATATACAATTACTGCAAATTTTGAAAAAAATAGTGTTTCAGTAATCAATTATAACGATTCTAGTCGAAAAGATGTAAATGTTTCACTAGGTAATTTTGAAAAAAATTACAAGATTTCTGATCAAGTTAAACTTCCTTTTTTAAATTTTACGCTAAGTTTAAACCCTACAGCTACAGATTATGTAGGTAAAGAGTATTTTATAAAATTCAATGATTTTGATAGAATTGTCGAAAAGTATAGAAACATAAGTGTACAACCTGATTTAAAGGCTGCATCAGTTATAAATCTTGGATTACAGGGAACTAATAAGGCTCGAATTGCAGATTATTTAAATACTACAGTTGATGTTTTACAAGATCGACAATTAAGACAAAAAAATCAGTTCGCTCGTAATACGATTAGCTTTATTGATAGTACATTGTTTGCAATGGAAGGGAAACTTAAAAACTCGGAAGAGGAGTTAAATAAATTTCGTGCAAGCAAAGATGTAATTAATTTAAATGATGGAGGAGTAAATATCTCAGCAAAATTATCAACTTTTGATACAGAGCGTGATATCATTCAGCGTAAGTTGACTTATTATAGATCGTTAGAAAAATACCTTCAGAGCAATACAGACTATTCAAAATTACCTGCTCCAACTGTTGCGGGAATTGATGATCCAAATATTTTAGCTAACGTTTCGCAATTAATTAATTTATCTAAAGAACGAGCTGAAATTGCATATTCGCTTAAAAATTTAAAAATGTACGAGCGTTTTGATAATGAGATGCAATCGTATAAAGATGTTTTATTAGTAAATATTGAATCTGCTAAAAAAGCAATAGGTTACGATTTACAACTGATCAATCAAAAAATTGCACAGGCCGAAGGCGAAGTACGATCTTTACCACAGGATCAGCAAGAACTTTTAAAAATTACACGTAAATACGATTTAGATCGTAATATATACGATACCTTTTTACAAAAAAGAGCCGAAGCAAATATTGTTAAAGCCTCTAATGTTTCAGATATTCAATTTATTGATTCAGCTAAAGATATCGGTTCTGGATTAATTGGGCCTAAAACAAGCGTAAACTATGTTATCGCTCTTATTTTAGGATTCTTAATTCCTTTTGTAATTGCTTTTGTGAAAGTATTATTAGACAATACAATTACTAATGTTGAAGATATTAAACGTTTATCAAAAGTTCCTATCATTGGTATCGTAGGAATGAAAAATACAGACTCTAACTTGTCTGTATTTGAAAAATCAAAATCTCCTTTAGCTGAGTCTTTCCGATCTATCCGTTCCTCTTTACAATTCATGTATACTCGTAAAGGAGGCGATAATGCAAAAGCCTTAATGATAACCTCTTCGGTAAGTGGTGAAGGAAAAACATTCTGTTCTATAAATTTAGCAACTGTTTTTGCTTTAAGCGGTAAAAAAACCGTGATTGTAGGACTTGATTTACGTAAACCTAAAATTTTTGGAGATTTTAATTTAAAAAACACAAACGGAGTTGTAAACTATTTAATTGATCAAAAAAATGTTGATGAAATAATCGAAAACTCGCCAATCGAAAACCTAGACATTATTATCTCAGGACCAATTCCTCCTAATCCATCAGAGCTTATCTTAAGTGATAAAATGGGCGAATTGATAAATGAATTAAAAGAAAGATACGATTATATTATTTTAGATACACCACCAATTGGACTTGTATCTGATGCTTTAGAATTAGTTCAATATTCTGATGCTACTATTTATGTTACACGTCAAGGTTATACAAAAAAGAATATGCTTGCTATTATTAATGAAAAAGTAAAGCGAGGAGAAATATCTAATGCATCTATTCTTTTAAATGGATATGATAACAGAAATAGTTATGGCTACGGTTATGGCTACGGTTACGGTTATGGTAATTATGGCGATGGGTATGTCGAAAATGATTCTAAAAAATCAATTATAAGTAGACTAAAAAATAAAATTAAATCATAAGTAAGTTTTGAAACAAACAATATTAATAACAGGTGGTGCCGGTTTTATTGGCTCTAATTTGTGTGAACATTTTTTAAATAAAGAGTATAAAGTTATATGTTTAGATAATTTCTCAACAGGATTTAAGCACAACATCGAACCTTTTGCAACTCACCCAAATTTTGAATTGATCGAAGGAGATATTCGTGACTTTCAAACTTGTTTACAAGCAGCACAAAAAGCCGATTTTGTACTACATCAAGCCGCTTTAGGTTCTGTTCCTAGATCTATAAACGATCCAATACAAACCAACGAAGTAAATGTTAGTGGATTTATCAATATGCTTACCGCTGCCAAGGAGGCTAATATAAAACGTTTTGTTTACGCGGCTAGTTCATCAACTTACGGAGATTCTACTTCTTTACCAAAAGTCGAAGAAGTAATAGGAAAACCACTATCTCCTTATGCGGTGACTAAATATGTAAATGAATTATATGCTGATGTTTTTTCAAAAACATACGGAATAGAATGTATCGGACTTCGTTACTTTAATGTTTTTGGACGTAAACAAAATCCTAATGGTGCGTATGCAGCAGTTATTCCAAAATTTGTACAGCAATTAACACAATACGAAAGTCCTGTTATTAATGGAGATGGTAATTTCTCACGAGACTTTACCTATATTGATAACGTAATACAAATGAATGAGTTGGCACTAACTACAACTTCTTCACAAGCAATAAATACAGTTTACAATACTGCTTTTGGTGAACGTACAACCTTAAACGAATTGATAAATTGTTTAAAAGAATATTTAGCCGAATTTGATCCTAAAATTGCTAATGTACAAGTTATTCATGGACCAAACAGACAAGGCGATATTCCGCACTCATTAGCAAGTATTGATAAAGCTAAAAAACTATTAAACTACACCCCAAAATTCTCTATGAAAGAAGGTTTAAAGCAAGCCGTTTCATGGTATTGGAATAATCTTAAATAAGATGATTAAAAATATTTGTTGTATTGGAGCAGGATATGTTGGCGGACCAACAATGGCAGTAATTGCTAAAAATGCTCCTCATATCAATATCACCGTTGTTGATTTAAACCAACAGCGTATTGACGCATGGAACGATGCAGATTTAAATAAATTACCAGTGTATGAACCTGGTTTAGCAGAGATTGTTGAAGAAGCTCGTGGTCGAAATTTATTTTTCAGTACCAATGTTGAACAAGCAATTGATCAAGCTGATATGATTTTTATATCCGTTAATACACCTACTAAAACTTACGGAATTGGTAAAGGAATGGCGGCTGATTTAAAATACATTGAGCTGTGTGCCAGACAAATTGCTCAAGTAGCTAAATCAGATAAAATTATTGTCGAAAAATCTACTCTTCCTGTTCGTACTGCCTCTGCAATTCGGGATATTTTAGAAAATACAGGAAATGGAGTGAAATTCCAAATTTTATCTAATCCTGAATTTTTAGCCGAAGGAACTGCAGTTAGCGATTTATTAAATCCAGATCGTGTTTTAATTGGTGGAAATACAGCTACAGAAGAAGGCTTGGCAGCAATCAAAATTTTAGTAGATATCTACAGTAATTGGGTTCCTGCGGAGCGAATTTTAACAACTAATGTTTGGTCATCCGAACTTTCTAAATTAACAGCAAATGCCTTTTTAGCTCAACGTGTTTCTTCTATAAATGCAATGTCTGAAATTTGTGAAAAAACTGAAGCTGACATTGATGAGGTCGCTAAAGCCATTGGAACGGATACGCGCATTGGTTCTAAATTTCTTAAAGCATCTATCGGTTTTGGAGGCTCGTGTTTTCAAAAAGATATTTTAAATTTAGTTTACATAGCACGCTCATATGGTTTGCAAGAAGTTGCCGATTATTGGGAACAAGTAATTATTATGAACGATCACCAAAAGCGTCGTTTTGCAAATAATATCATAAAAACTTTATACAACACAGTTTCTGGTAAAAAAATAGCTTTTTTAGGTTGGGCATTTAAAAAGGATACAAATGATACGCGCGAATCTGCTGCTATTTATGTAGCCGACTATTTATTAAACGAACAAGCAGTGGTTTCTGTTTACGATCCTAAAGTAAATCAGCAGCAAATTTTGACGGATTTAAATTATTTAAATTCACGAACAGAAAACGATAATACGCGATTAACTCATGTATATTCTGATCCGTATGAATGCTGTAAAGATGCGCATGCTATTGCTGTTTTAACAGAATGGGACGAATTTAAAGCATACGATTGGCAAAAAATTTACGATAATATGTTAAAGCCAGCTTTTGTTTTTGATGGTCGTAATATTTTAAATGAAAAAGAATTAACTAAAATTGGTTTTAAATACCAAGGAATCGGAAAATAATAAAAATGAAAACAAAAATTGCAGTAATTGGATTAGGCTACGTAGGTTTACCTCTAGCAAGACTTTTTGCAACTAAGTATCCAGTTGTAGGTTTTGATATCAATCAAAAAAGAATTTCTGAATTAAATCAAGGTAAAGATTTTACTTTAGAAGTTTCTGATAACGATTTGAAAGCAGTATTAAAAACCGTAAATTCCGATCAAATAGGATTATTTAATTCTAATGACTTAGAGGATATCAAGGATTGTAACGTTTATATTGTTACTGTTCCAACTCCGGTTGATAAACACAACCGCCCAGATTTAACTCCATTATATAAATCTAGCGAAACAGTTGCTAAAGTTTTATCTAAAGGAGATATAATAATTTATGAATCTACTGTTTACCCTGGTGTTACTGAAGAAGAGTGTATTCCTGTTGTAGAAAGAGTTTCTGGATTAAAATTCAATCAAGATTTCTTTGCAGGATATTCACCAGAACGCATCAATCCAGGAGATAAAGAACATACAGTAGAAAAAATTTTAAAAGTAACTTCTGGTTCAACTCCCGAAATTGGAAAAGTGGTTGATGATTTATACAAATCAGTTATCATTGCAGGTACGCATTTAGCACCAACAATTAAGGTTGCAGAGGCAGCTAAAGTTATCGAAAATTCGCAACGTGATATTAACATTGCTTTCGTTAACGAATTATCAAAAATATTCAATCTTTTAAATATTGATACCCATGCGGTTTTAGAAGCAGCTGGAACTAAATGGAACTTTTTACCTTTTAAACCCGGTTTAGTTGGCGGGCATTGCATTGGAGTAGATCCGTATTATTTGGCTCAAAAAGCTCAAGAAAAAGGATACCATCCAGAAATTATCTTAGCAGGACGCCGTTTAAATGACTCGATGGGGGAATATGTTGCTTCGCAAGTTGTAAAAGCAATGATTAAAAAAGGAATTAGTATTAGTGGTTCTAAAATTTTAATGTTAGGGGTTACTTTTAAAGAAAACTGTCCGGATGTTCGAAATACTAAAATCGTTGATGTTGTTTCTGCTTTAAAAGATTACGGAATCGAAGTGGTTGTTTACGACCCTTGGGCAAAACCTGCCGAAGTAGCTCACGAATATCAAATTGAATCTACACAAGAATTACCAAATGATACCTTTGATGCTGTGGTTTTAGGTGTAGCTCACAAAGAATTTAAAGCTTTAGATTTAGATAAATTACAAAAAAGTATTAGCGTTTTATACGATGTGAAAGGAATTTTACCGTTAGACGTGATTGATGGTAGACTTTAATACTTATTTAAATTATATTTGCAATGCTTATCAGAACTTTGTTTTTGGTAAGCATTTTTTAATTTATGACAGCCAACAAATCAACAGTAATTAACGGACTTTTATGGGCCTTTTTAGATCAGTTTAGCTCTAAAGGCATAAGCATTATTGTCTCTATTATTTTAGCACGAATCCTATCACCAGAAGATTTTGGAATGATGGGACTTATTTATTTTTTTACCGCTATTGCTCAAGAATTGGTTGATGGTGGCTTATCTTCCTCTTTAATTCGTTGTGAAAATTCCGATACTAAAGATTATAGCACCATTTTCGTCACAAACGTTGTTATAAGTTTTATTATTTATGCTATTCTATTTTTTATAGCACCTTATTTTTCGGCATATTATGACATGCCTGTTTTAGAGCCTATTTTAAAAGTATATGGACTTATTTTTATAATTAACGCCTTTTCAACCGTACAATTAACTTTGTTAAGTAAGGAATTAAAATTCCGAAAAATAATGCTAATTAATATTCCAGGTTTATGTATTGGCTCACTTGTAGCAGTTTGGCTAGCTAGCAAAGATTATGGAGTTTGGAGTATTGTTTACATGCAACTAATTACCCAAATTATTACAGCGGTTATTTTTTGGATTAAAAACAAAGAGGTAAAATTATTTTTCTCGTATGTTATTTTAAAAAAACATTTCGATTTTGGTTTTAAAATTATGCTTTCTAGTATTGTAAATGCTATTTTCAGAAATCTATCTAACATTGTAATCGGAAAAAGTTATAGCGTTAAAGAACTCGGATATTTTGAACGCGCACGAACTTTAAGCATGTATCCAAGTTATGTTTTTGTTGGAGTTTTGTCTAAGGTTTTTTATCCCGTTTTTAGTAAAATTAAAGATCAAACCGAACTTACAAATGCCTATAAAAATGTTTTAAACGTATCGTTTTATATAACTTTTGGTGCTTTACTATTGTTAGCCGCAATTGCTTATCCTATTTTTGGACTTGTTTTGGGAGAAAAGTGGCTTTTTGCTGTTCCTTTTTTTCAATTATTTTGTTTGCGCGCAGCCATTCATCCTTTACAAGTTTTTAATTTAAATATTTTAAAAGTAAAAGGATTGTCGAATAAACTTTTAAGAATTGAATTTTTAAATCGTTTGTTAGGATTTGCAGCCTTATGTATCGGTTTGTTTTTTAACTTATATTGGTTGGTTGTAATTTTAACAATTTCTGATTTTATTGCGTATTTTAATAATATTATTGCTACGCAAAACTATCACCATTATCGATTAAAAGATCAAATAAAAGATTTTTCCCCTACCATTGCAATCACAATAATTGCGTTTTTGGCTTGTTATGCAATTCATGAATATAGCGGAATTTCTCAATTATCTTGGACAAATATTGGGTTGCAAGCTTCGGTTTATATAGCTTTGTATTTGTTTTTATCCATTGTGTTTAAAAACAAAAACTTTTTGTACATACTAGCAACAATTCGATCTAAAATTCCATCAAAAAAATGATTAAAGTTTTACATATTTTACAAGATATAAATTCTGGAGGTGTTGAGCGTAGACGTTTATCTATCGCTAAAAAACTAAATCATGAGGAATTTGAACTAAAAATTGTTTGTATAAACGCTTACAACGATATTCCCAATCAAATTAAAGAAGAAGGTATCGAAATAATTGAATTAAAAAATTATTCTGGCCCTTTTGATTGGTCTGCACATAAAAAAGTTCAGCAAATAATTTCTGAATTTAAGCCAGATATTATTCACGGTGCTGTTTTTGAAGGCGTAACTTTAGCAGCTATAAATGGTTTCATTAAAAACGTACCTTGTGTTATCATCGAAGAAACCTCTGATCCAGTTAATCGCTCGTGGCGTGGTCATTTTTTGATGAAAATTTTTGGTTTTTTAGCCAATTATAGCATTGGCGTTTCTAAAACAGCCGAACATTATTTACTTCACAAAGTCAAAATTCCGGCTAAAAAGGTAAAGTTAATTCAAAACGGAGTTCGCTCGGCTAAGGTTTATAGCCAGCAAGCTTGTGATTTGTTACGTGAAAAATGGAACATTACGCCACAAGATTTTGTTTTTATTTCGGTTGGCCGAATGAATTCTGAACCTCAAAAACAATTCAAAGTTTTAATCCAAACTTTTGCTAAAGTAGCTCAGGTTCATAAAAATGCGAAACTAATTTTAGTAGGAGAAGGAAATCAAAAACAAGAATATATTGATTTAGCCCAAAAATTACAGGTTCTGGATCAAGTTATCTTTACAGGGTATCAAGCAGAGGTGGATCAATTTTTTGCTATTTCCCATACTTTCTGTTTATTCTCGGCATTTGAGGCTTTTGGTTTGGTATCTGTCGAAGCTCAAATGAACAAAATTCCCGCTATTGTCACTCAAGTTGGTGGTTTAAAATATACTGTTGTAAATAAGGAAACTGGATTTGTGGTTGAAGCGCATAATCAAGAACAAATGCACGATAAAATGATGTATGCAATTCAGAATCCCGAACAAATGAAACAAATGGGACAACGTGCCTTTTTGTATGTTAATACGCATTTTCACGAAGATCAATACGTGGATAATTTATTTAAATTTTATCATCAAATTATAAAAAAATAACCTTGAAAGTAGGATCTAAAATAGCTTTTATTACTTGGGATAGTCCAGAAACAAATTATTTAGAAACTTTGTTTTTGCCTATTTTTAGCGAATTACATCAGCAACATCAGTATCAATTTTGTATTATTCAGTTTAGTTGGATAGATGAAAAAACGTATGTAAACCGAAAAACGTTAATCGAAAAATCAGGTTTCACGTATTTATATTTTCCGGTAAGCTTAAAACCTGTTGCCGCTGTAGGTAAATTTTTAACGCTGTTTAAATTCAAAAATCAAATTCAAAAATTTTTAAAAGATCAACAAATCGATTGGGTAATGCCGCGAAGTATTATGCCAGCAATGTTGATTAATCTATTAAAACTGGATCAAACTAAAATTATTTTTGATGCCGACGGATTGCCTATTGAGGAGCGGTTAGAATCTAAAGTAATTAAACAGAATAGTTTTTTACATAAACTGTATCAACTTAACGAGCAAAAAATTATTAATAAAGCTAAAGTTGTAATTACGCGTTCTGTATTTGCAAATACGTATTTAAGCTCAAAATATAACAAGTCAATTACTACTTTTTATAAAGTAATTAATGGTAAAAATACAAACGATTTTTATTATTCTGAAATAGAACGAAAAAAGATAAGAAACACGCTACAAGTTTCTGATTCGGATTTGGTTTTTGTTTACTGTGGAAGTCTAGGCGCAAAATATGAGCTCGATACCATGTATAATTTGTTTAAAAATTATGCTAAAAAAAATCAATCGGCTAAGTTTTTAATTTTAACAAACTCGCCTAATCAGGTTGCTATTTCTGATGCAAATGTGATAAAATGCAGTGTGCCCAATTCACAGGTTTACCAATATTTATCTGCTGCTGATGTGGCTTTAGGAATTATTACCGAATCTAAAAGTATGAAAGCGGCGGCGGCCATTAAACATGCCGAATATTTAATGTGTGGTTTACCAACTATTTTAACAGAAGTAGGAGATATTTTACAAATAGAAAATATTCAGCCATTTTTACTGCCTTACAATCAATCTATTTCTACAAAAAAAATAGAAGATTTTATCGAACAAAGTCGTAGTTTAAACAGAAATAACATTTCTAAAATTGCAATGCAACATTTTTCAATCGAGAAAGCAGCGCAATCCTATCATAACGCTTTATGCCAAAACAAATAGTTTATTTTACTAAATATGCCAGAAACGGAGCAAGTAGTAGATTAAGAAGTTATCAATATATCGATTTATTACAAAATGAACCGAATGTAAAAATTACGGTTCAAAACTTATTTCCTGCAAGTTATATTAAAAATTTGTACGCCAATTCATCTACAAAAAAAATAGCTTTGTTGGGATATTTAAAAAGATTATTGTTTTTATTCACAGTTTTTAAATACGATAAAATTATAATCGAAAAAGAACTTTTTCCTTATTTTCCTGCTTTTTTTGAATGGATCTTTAAGATGTTGAACATTAAATATATGGTAGATTATGACGATGCAATATTTCATAACTACGACCAACATCCAAATGTGTTTGTTCAAAAAATATTAAAAAATAAGATAAAAAAAGTGATGCAATTTGCTGATGTTGTTATGGTTGGTAATCAATATTTGGCAAATTATGCAACGCAAGCTCAAGCAAAACAAATTGTGCTTGTTCCTACGGTTATTGATTTAAATAGATATCCAATAAAAAACTTTTCTGGCACTGATAAAATAATTATTGGTTGGATAGGAACACCAAAAACCATAAAACTTTTTGAAGGAAATTTAAAATATATAGAAACCGATTATCAGCAAAATTTTAAAATTTTAACCATTGGCGGTAAGCTTACTTATACCATAGTTGATTCCGAGTTTTTGCCTTGGTCTGAACAGACTGAAGTTGATTCTATCAGTAAAATTGATGTTGGGATTATGCCACTGCTTGATTCTGATTTTGAAAAAGGTAAATGTGGTTATAAATTGATTCAATATATGGCTTGCGGAATTCCGGTTATAGCCTCGGCGGTTGGTGTAAATTGTGAAATAGTACAACATGGAACCAATGGTTTTTTAGTCGAAAATCCTTTGGATTGGAAAAAGCACATTCAATATTTTATAGACAACAAACAAAAAATGACTGAACTAGGAGAGAATGCTCGTAAAACAGTCGAAAATAAATATACCTTACAAGTACAGTATCCGGTTATTAAACAATTATTAGAAATATAAATGAATTTTTTTTACATCCTTCTCTTTATTTTTTTCGGTTTTCTCTCGATTTCTTTTTTTAAAAAGGATTTGAGACAATCCGATAGTAAAATATTAAAAGGGTTGTGGTGTTATCATTTGCTTTTTGCCTTTGTTTATGCGCAATTTTTTACCGGAGATGCTAATTATTATTGGGAGGTTGCAGCCGCAATGGATTACGAAACCTTTTCGGAAAACCTAACCACCAAGCTAGGAACGTATTTTATATTTTCATTTAATTATTTTCCGGCAAGTTATTTAGGCATGTCGTATTTAGCAGGTACAATTTTACATGCGCTTTACGGTTTTATTGGGCTTTGTTGCTTTTATGCACTTACGGTTAAACTGGTACCAAAAAATAGTTTTTTAGGAAAGATAAAGCTATTCCCTTTTCTGTTTTTTTTACCGAATTTACACTTTTGGTCCGTAGCTGTAGGAAAAGATTCGACCAGTTTTCTTTTTGTAGGTTTAATTTTTTATAGTTTTTTAAATATAAAAAGACGCTTAGCTTTGGCTAGCATAGGCTTTTTGTTTTTATACTTAATTCGTCCACACGTTGCGCTTTTTGTTTTTGTGGCCATGGGATTGTCCTTTTTAATTAGCAAACACGCTAGTAAAGCACAACGAATTTTTTTATCGGCACTTATTTTGGCAGCAGCAATTGCTATTTTACCTAAGGTTTTAGAATATTCAAATATTGAATCTTTATCCACAGAAAATATTGATTCTTTTACATCCGAACGAACAGGAAATTTGAGCCGAAGCCATACCGAATCTCGTGTTGACATCAGTTCTTATCCGTTTCCAATAAAGGTTTTTACCTTTTTATTTCGTCCTTTATTTTTTGATATAAATAATATAACAGCGCTTTTAGCCTCAATCGAAAATTTAATTCTACTCGTTTTATTTATCAAAACGTTAAAGCAAAAACCATTAAAAACTTTAAAAGCAGCTCCGCTACAAATTCAAGCTTTAGCTATTTTTTTAGTTTTGGGTACACTTGCTTTTTCGCAAACCCTTAGTAACTTAGGGATTATGTTACGCATGCGTAATATGTTTTTACCTGCCTTAATTATAATCATTTTGTGGTCTAATTCTTATAATCCAAAAAAGATAAAATGAAGCCAAAATTAATCCGAATCACTACAATTCCTCTTTCTTTAGATAAGTTGCTTACCAATCAAATGCAATTTATGAATCAGTTTTTCGAAGTTACAGCCGTTTCTTCCGATCTTCCGTATCTACAAAAAATTGCTAAGCAACAGCAGGTAAAATATAAATGTATCGAGATGTCGCGTAAAATTACGCCTTTAAAGGATTGTATTTCGTTGTTTAAAATGATACTTTTTTTTATCAAACAAAAACCTTTAATTGTACACACGCACACACCTAAAGCTGGGATTATAGGAATGTTAGCCGCTAAAATTGCAGGTGTTCCTAATCGTTATCATACCGTTGCTGGTTTGCCGCTTATGGAGGCAACTGGCATAAAACGAAAGGTGCTTAATTTTGTCGAAAAACTTACATATAGTTGTGCAACTAAAGTGTATCCAAACTCAATGGGTTTGTACGATTTTATTTTGAAAGAAGAGTTTACGAAAGCTAATAAATTAAAAGTTTTAGGAAACGGAAGTTCTAATGGAATTGATACAAGTTATTTTGATGCGAGTTTAATTGCTGAACAAACAAAATCAGATCTTAAAGATGCGCTTGGGATTCTAGATTCGGATTTTGTTTTTGTTTTTGTTGGCAGATTAGTTTCTGATAAAGGAATTAATGAACTTGTTCAGGCATTTAATCAAGTAACTAGTATGCACAAAAATGCTAAATTATTATTAGTTGGGCCGTTGGAGGACGATTTGGATCCGTTATTGCCCGAAACAACTTTAAGCATAACATCCAATCCTAACATCATTTCGGTAGGATATCAAGCTGATGTGCGACCATATTTGGCCATTAGTCATTTGCTTACTTTCCCGAGTTATCGCGAAGGATTTCCAAACGTGGTAATGCAAGCTGGTGCTATGGGAATTCCGGCTATTGTTTCGGATATTAACGGTTGTAACGAAATTGTAAGAAATAACGTAAATGGAATAATTATCCCAGTAAAGCAAATTCAGCCTTTATTTAATGAAATGTTAAATGTTTTGTGTAATATACAGTTTTACAACGATTTGGTTTCTAATTCTCGAATAAGTATTGTACAACGTTTTGAACAGAAGTATATTTGGAATGAAATTGTGAAAGAATACCAAAAAAGTAAAAACTATGTATAATAACTTCTTAAAAAGGGTCCTAGATTTTTTTGTATCTTTAATTGGAATTTTGATATGTAGCCCAATCTTATTACTTACCGTTATTTTATTAGCTATTGCGAATAATGGTTCGCCTTTTTTTTATCAAATTCGACCAGGTAAAAACGAAAAATTGTTTAAAATTATCAAATTCAAAACCATGAATGATAAAACAGACAAGCAAGGGAATTTATTACCTGATGATTTACGAATGACAAAAATGGGGAGTTTTATTCGTAAATCATCCCTAGATGAGCTACCGCAATTAATAAATGTTTTAAAAGGTGATATGAGCTTAATTGGTCCACGACCTTTACTAGTACAATATTTACCTTTATATAATTCTGAACAAAAAAAACGTCACAACGTGCGTCCCGGAATTACAGGTTGGGCGCAAGTTAATGGACGAAATGCAATTTCTTGGAAGCAAAAGTTTGATTTTGACGTTGTATACGTGAATAATATTTCATTTGCTTTTGATGTTAAGATACTATATCAAACGGTAAAAAAAGTGATAGTTCGCGAAGGAATTTCAAAACAAGGTCAGGTGACAACTGATTTTTTTAATGGTAATAATTAAATGAAAGATATAGTTATTTACGGTGCAGGTGGTTTTGGTCGAGATACAAAAACAATTATTGACGCGATCAATAAACTAAATAAGGAATATAACTTATTGGGTTATTTTGATGATGGTAAAACAACAAATCAAACCATTAATAATGTGCCAGTTTTAGGTGGACTTGATCAGATAAAAGCCTATCCGAAACCCGTTGCCGTGGCAATTGCAATTGCCAATCCTTTAATTCGAAAAAAGCTTGTAGCGCAATTAGTAGAAAATAAAAATTTAAGCTTTCCTAACTTAGTACATCCAACAGTAGATTTACAAGTGGATGAAACAACCTTAGGAATAGGAAATATAATTTGTCCTGCAGTTGTTATTTCGTGTAATGTTAAAATCCATGATTTTGTAATTATCAATACACATTGTAGCATAGGTCACGACACAATAGTTAGTTCTTACACATCGTTTATGCCTGGAGTTAACGTTTCTGGCGAAGTTTATTTACACGAATCCGTGTATTTAGGTGTTGGTTCAACCGTTATAAATCAAGTAAGTATTGCCGCTCAAACCATTGTTGGTGCTGGAGCTGTGGTAGTAAATACCATTAATAATGCAGCAACGTTAGTAGGAGTTCCTGCTAAACCATTAATAAAATAAATTTTGCAAAAACGAGTTTTTGATATAATAGTTTCCTTTGCCATACTCATCGTAATTTGGCCTTTATTAGTATTCGCCTTTTTACTAGCAAGTTATGATACAAAGTCTTTTGGTGTTTTTTATCAGGATCGAGTAGGGCAGTATGGAGTTATTTTTAAAATTTTTAAATTAAAAACCATGACATGGAGTGATCAAAATCATTCCAAAATATCAAAAATTGGCTTTACTTTGCGTAAGTATAAAATAGATGAATTACCTCAGCTATTCAATATATTAAAAGGAGAGATGAGT
This sequence comes from uncultured Flavobacterium sp., assembly GCA_947631175.1. Taxonomy (GTDB): domain Bacteria; phylum Bacteroidota; class Bacteroidia; order Flavobacteriales; family Flavobacteriaceae; genus Flavobacterium. The sequence continues at coordinate 33,980 of CANRKI010000001.1, read as the reverse complement.
ATTGTTGGTCCTAGACCCGATATTGAAGGATATTATGATAATTTGCAAGGAAGCCAACGCGAATTATTAAAGTTAAAACCCGGACTAACTTCTAGAGCTTCTATAAAATATAGAAACGAAGAAGAAATTTTAAAACAGCAATCAAATCCTCTCTTATATAACGATACGGTTATTTTTCCTGATAAAGTAAAAATGAATCTGCTTTACTTACAGAATCAATCTTTGTTAGAAGATACTCGTATTATAATTCAGACCCTAATAACCTATTTAACTTAATGGAAACTAAAATTTGGTTATCTTCTCCCCATATGGGAGGTGATGAAATTTCGTATATCAATCAAGCATTTACACAAAATTGGATCGCACCTCTTGGTCCAAATGTAACTGGTTTTGAACAAGATTTACAGCAATATTTAAATGTAAATGATAAAAATGTAGGCGCTTTAGCCTCAGGAACTTCTGCCTTACACTTAGCTTTAATATTAGCTGGAGTTAAAAACGATGATGAGGTAATTTGCCAATCGCTTACCTTTTCTGCCTCGGCTAATCCAATTGTATATCAAGGAGCTATTCCAATTTTTGTTGATAGTGAACCCGATACTTTTAATATTTGTCCTATCGCATTAGAACAAGCAATTCAGGATCGTATTACTAAAGGTAAAACTCCTAAAGCTGTTATAGCCGTTCATCTTTATGGGATGCCATTTAAAGCAACTCAAATAATCGAAATTTGTAAGAAATATAATATCTGTTTAATCGAGGATGCCGCAGAAGCCTTAGGAAGTACATACAAAAATATAAAATGTGGTACTTTTGGTGATTATGCTGCGCTTTCCTTTAACGGAAACAAAATAATAACAACCTCTGGAGGTGGCGCTATTGTAGCGAATAACGACGAGGTTAAAAAAGCTATTTTTTTAGCAACTCAAGCTCGCGATAATGCCCCACATTATCAACATTCGCAAATTGGATACAATTATAGAATGAGCAACATTTGTGCAGGTATTGGTCGCGGACAAATGAAAGTACTTGATTCGCATATTGAGGCGCGCAGACAAATGAATTCTTTTTACAGAAATCTTTTTAAAGATATTGAAGGAATCACTTTTCAGAATGAACCTACTACTGACTTTTTTTCAAATTATTGGTTAACTGCTATTGTAGTTGATCAAGAAAAATTAGGAAAAACAGCAGAAGATTTACGTTTGGCTTTAGAAAAAGCAAACATTGAATCAAGACCTTTATGGAAACCAATGCACTTACAACCTGTTTTTGAAAAGTATCCATATTACGGAGAACAAGTAGCCGAAAAATTATTTTTATCAGGATTATGCCTTCCTTCAGGCTCAAATCTAAGTAATGAAGATAGAGAAAGAATAGCTACTGTTATTACCGAATTTTTAAATTAAATCAATATTGCCCTAACTCAAAAAACCTACTCTTGTTTATAATTGATTTTTTTAAAATAGATAGACTCCGATTTTTACCTAACAAATTGGTGTTTATAATCGATATATTAATATCGGCTCTCGCTACTATTTTTACATATTATATGTTTTACTTGGTTGGTGTAAAAACAAATTTTACATTCCTAACTTTTGTATCATTTCTTGTATATATTTTAGTAGTAGGTGCATCTTTTACTATTAATAAAACCTATTCGGGGGTTATTAGACATTCAACTTTTGAGGATGCCGTAAATTTATTTTTAGCATTTTCAATCTCGTTTACGGTGTTATTTACCTTCAATATTTTCTATGTTCAGGTAACTGGTATGTTTACATTCAGTAACTTGATTTTATTTTATGGTACTGTACTTTCGTATGCTTGTTTATTGATTTACAGAATTGTTGTAAAAAAAATATTTGAATATTATATTGATAGTAAAAAAACAAATAAAAAACTTAGAGTTGTTATTTATGGAGTTGAGAATGATTCGGTTAGAGTTGCTCAGTCCATTAATGCAGATATAAATTCGAACTACAAAATCGTTGGTTTTGTATCTCACTCGTTGTATCAAAACAGAAGCGGTAATTTTTTAATGAACGTTCCTGTTAAACTTTTATCCAAGCCCATGCCGGTGATGCTTAGATATTTAAAAGCAAATACGCTAATCATTCCAGAAAACACATTGGATAAAAAAAACAATGCCAAAATTGTTGAGGACTGTTTAAAATACAATTATCGAGTTTTATCGGCTAGTACTTTAAATAAACTTAAAGATGCTGAGGAAACCGCATCAATACGTAATTTTGAAATTACAGATTTATTGGAGCGAGATCCTATCAACCTTGATAAATCAGCAATTTCGAGTAATATTAAAAACGAAGTTATTTTAATTACAGGTGCAGCCGGTTCTATAGGAAGTGAGATTGCCAGACAAGTTGTGAAATTTTTACCTGAAAAATTAGTTCTTGTTGATTTTGCCGAAAGTGCTTTGCACAATTTACGCTTAGAGCTTGAGCAACAAAAAGATATCGAAATAATTACCCTTATTGCCGATATTCGAGAACACGACGTGATGGAAAATATTTTTAAAATTTATTCTCCAAAACAAGTCTATCATGCTGCAGCTTTTAAGCATGTTCCGCTGATGGAAGAAAATCCACAACAAGCAATTAAAACAAATGTTTTTGGAACTAAAATTTTGGCTGATCTAGCTTTAAAATACAACGTAAATCGTTTTGTAATGATATCGACCGATAAAGCGGTTAGACCAAGTAGTGTAATGGGAGCGAGTAAACGCGTTGCCGAAAAATACGTACAAGCTTTATCAACTAAAAATAAAAGTACTACTAAATTTATTACCACAAGATTTGGAAATGTTTTAGGATCTAATGGTTCGGTAGTTCCTTTATTTCAAAAACAAATTGCCATAGGTGGCCCTATTACAATAACACATCCCGATATTATTCGTTACTTTATGACCATTTCAGAAGCTTGCCAATTGGTACTCGAAGCGGCAGCTATGGGAAAAGGAGGCGAAGTGTTTTTGTTTGATATGGGCGAACCGGTTCGAATTATCGATTTAGCTCACAAAATGATTCGTCTGGCTGGTTTAGAACCTGAAAATGATATTAAAACCGAAATTATTGGTTTAAGACCTGGTGAAAAACTTTACGAAGAATTATTGGTTGATACTAAAAAATCAATCGAAACATATAACAGTAAAATCACTATTGCTATTGATGAGGTAGATGATTTAGATAAAATAAATGTACAATTACAAGATTTAGATGTTGCAGTTAAATCATTAAATAACGAAAAAATGGTTTATCAGCTTAAAGTAATTGTTCAAGAATTTATTAGCCTTAATTCAAAATACGTTAAACTAGACTGTAATAATTAATGAAAAAATTAGTAGTACTATTAATTGCGATTTTTTTTGCCTCGTGTGCATCACGCGAAAAAATGGTATATTTGGTTAATAACGAAACAAAAAGCAGTGAAATGTCTTTTGTGGAACCGGTTATTAAAGCAGACGATATTTTACAAATTGTAATCTCTTCGGATAATCCAGAAATTTCAGAACCATACAACTTACGCAGATACAACATTAGCTCTAATAGTGTTAGCGGAAGCGGCGAATCTGGAACTTTATTAATGACGTATTTAGTAAATACCGAAGGTTTTGTAGAAATGCCTAAGCTTGGCCCTGTTAAACTAGGTGGCTTAACCAGAGTGGAGGCGGTAAACCATTTAAAAGAAGTTTTAAAAGATTATATTAAAAATCCAAGCGTAATTATCCGAATAGCAAATTACAAATATTCTGTTTTAGGAGAAGTTAATCGCCCAGGATCTTTTTCTATAAATAGCGAACGTGTTACTATTTTTGATGCTATTGCAACCGCTGGAGATTTAACACAATACGGCAAAAGACAAAACATTAAAGTTATTAGAGAGGTAGAAGGTAAAACTGAAATTGAGATTGTTGATATTACCGACAATAATATCATGAACTCTCCTTATTATTACTTAAAGCAAAACGATGTGGTTTATGTAGAACCTAACAAAGTAAAATTAAACAGTTCAAAATTTGGGCCTAGTGTGTCTTCAACGCTTTCTATAATTTCATTATTAATTAGTACGATTGTAATTATTACCCGATAAAAATGCAAGACGAAAATCCAAGAACTTCCCATACATCCACAACTTTTAAATACTCTACTTTTACAGAAGTAAAGGATTTATTGTATTACTTTCTAATTCATTGGAAATGGGTGTTATTAGGTGTAATCCTAGCAGTATTTTCGGCATATTTATATCTCAGATATACCATTCCGGAGTATAGATCCCACGCAACAATCATGATAAAAGACAACCAACGAAATGGTGTCACAGATCCTTCTATGGCTGTATTTTCAGACTTAGGAACTTTATCAAATTTAAATGTAAATCTGGATAATGAAATGGAAGTTATTCGATCTAGAAGCATTATCAGAAACACAATTAATAAGTTAGGATTAAATGTTACTTACATTATTCAAGGAAAATTAAAGAATAAAGAAATATACGAAACCAGACCTTTTGATTTAAGTATTCATCATTTTTCTAAAGAATATCAAAACGGAAAAGTTGCTTTTAGTTTTAATATTAAAGGAATTGATCATTTAAAATATCAATTATATAGCAGTTCGGGGGAGTCAATAGGTAAGTTTACTTTTGGAGAAATAGTAAAAGTACCTCAAGGTGAAATTGTGTTCACTAAAACTAAAAATTATATAGATTACATCACCTCGCCGTACGAAATTTCGGTCTCTCATTTTCCTGTCGAAAATACGGTTGATAATTATTTAAATCGATTAAAAGTTATAAAACCCAACAAAAATACCAATACAATTGAATTGAGTTTTGTTGGAACATTAAAATCTAAATCCGAAGATTTTTTAAACACTCTAATTTACGTTTACAATCAAGATGTTGTGTTCGATAAAAATATGGTGTTCGAAAATACCTCTAAATTCATTCAAGAACGTATTAATATTATTGCTGAAGAATTAGATGATGTTGAAAAACAAACCGAAACTTTTAAACGCAATAATCACATCACTAATCTTGAAAACGAAGCATATCTATATGCCACAGGGGCAAACAATTTTCAAGTAAAAGAATTAGAAATTGAAACTCAAATTAAAATTATTGAGTCGATGCAAGATTATGTAATCAATAACAAAGATTACAATATTTTGCCCGAAAATATCATTTCTTTAAACACCAATACAAGTTCTTTAATAGTCGAGTACAATCAATTAGCCCTCGAAAGAAAACGTTTTTTAGTTGATGCTGGACCTAAAAACATAAAAGTAAAACAGGTTGAAGAAAAGTTGGATGAACTACACAATACAATTGCCCAAAGTTTAGTACAACTTCGATCTAATTACCAACACCAACGTAAAGGATTAACGGTACAAAACAACATTTACAGCTCTAAAATTGATCAAGTACCAACGCTAGAGCGTAATACAAAAAAGTTAGGGCGTCAGCAAAATATTAAAGAACAATTATATCTTTATTTATTACAAAAACGCGAAGAAACCGCTATATCATTAGCAATAACATCTCCAAATGCAAAAGTGATTGATATTGCAAGTTCTGATAAAGTTCCTACAACACCCAATAAAGGTGTATTTTATATTGGAGCTTTATTTATTGGGTTTGCCTTGCCATTAGGCGTACTTTATGTGGTGAAAATGATGGATAATAAAGTAAAAACGCGTCGTGATGTCGAGAATTTATTGCCAATTCCTATTGTTGGTGAAATCCCTTCGAATGAAGGAAACAGCCTCGAAATTGTAGAAAATTCATCTATTATAGCCGAGGCAATCCGAATCATGCGTTCTAACTTATCTTTTGTTTTACCTATTAAGCAAGATGGTTTAGGTCAAGTTTTGTTTGTTACCTCAAGTTTACCTAAAGAAGGAAAGACTTTTGTGTCAACTAACATTGCAGCCAACATGGCACTTACAGGTCAAAAAATTGTTTTGGTTGGTTTAGATATTCGTAATCCTAAAATACACCGTTATATTGCGACTAAAAACTTTGGAGTTACAAATTATTTAACTTCTAAAGAAGCAAATATTGATGAGTTTGTACAAAAGGTTCAGGAGTATGATAATTTTTATGTACTGCCTTCTGGACCTATTCCGCCCAATCCAGCCGAGTTACTTTTAAATAATAAAGTAAAGCAAATGTTTGATGAGCTTAGACAAAAATTCGACATGATTATTGTAGATAGTTCACCGATGCATCTAGTTGCCGATACGCAATTAGTGGCAGATTATGCAGATGCTTTTATTTATATTGTTAGAGCGAATTATTTAGATAAAGATATGTTGCATTTGCCTTACTCTTTATATCAGGAAAATAAGCTTAAAAATATGTGTGTTGTGGTAAATGATGTTAATGCAAAAGACTCGTATTATCGATACAAATATTATAGCTATGAATATAAAGATGATAGTAATGCTGCTATTACTGAATCGATTGTTGATAAAGTTCGTAAGATATTAAAAAGGAAGGTTTAAAAAACCCTCTTTTTTTGCGTTAGGGATAGCAGCGGCATCTTTTTTATGCTTTATTGGTAGTGAATTTATTTAAGATATTTACTTGATAAAAATTGGGTTAGTTTGTTTTTGGATGTTTTTTGCATAAAAAAATATAGCGGATAGCCCGACCCGAGCTATCCGCTTTTTTTTTTAGGAAGTTGCCTTTTGCGAGGGAACGCCCAAAAAAAATCCTGAGTATAGCCCAGGATTTGTGTTTTATTTTGCGATTCCGCGTGAAATTACGATTTTTTGGATTTCTGATGTTCCTTCGTAAATTTGTGTGATTTTTGCGTCACGCATCATACGTTCAACGTGATATTCTGCAACGTATCCGTTTCCGCCATGAATTTGTACGGCTTCGATAGTTGTGTCCATCGCTGTTTTTGATGCGAATAATTTTGCCATCGCTCCAGATATTGAGATGTCTTCTCCATTATCTTTCTCGGCAGCAGCTTTAAAACATAACATACGAGCCGCTGTGATGTTTGTAGCCATATCTGCTAATTTGAAAGCGATTGCTTGGTGGTTGATGATTTCAGTTTTAAACGCTTTACGTTGTTTTGCATAATCAAGCGCAAGTTCGTAAGCACCTTGAGCGATTCCTAAGGCTTGAGAAGCGATCCCGATACGACCTCCGTTTAATACGTTCATTGCGAATGCGAAACCAAATCCGTCTTCACCAATTCTATTTTCTTTAGGAACTTTCACGTCAGTAAACATTAATGAATGCGTATCTGATCCGCGAATTCCCATTTTCTTTTCTTTTGGTCCAATTTCAAAACCTTCCCATCCTTTTTCAACAATAAAAGCGTTGATTCCTTTATGTCCTTTTTCTGGATGTGTGTGTGCAATTACTAAGTAAGTAGATGCAGTACCACCGTTTGTGATCCAGTTTTTTGTACCGTTTAAAAGGTAGTGATCTCCCATGTCTACTGCTGTAGTTTTTTGAGAAGTAGCGTCTGAACCTGCTTCTGGTTCTGATAAGCAGAAAGCGCCAATCACTTGTCCTGATGCTAATGGCACTAGGTATTTTTGTTTTTGTTCTTCTGAACAGTATTTTTCCATTCCGGCACAAACTAATGAGTTGTTAACCGACATTACAACTGCTGCTGAAGCATCAACTTTCGCAATTTCTTCCATAGCAAGTACGTACGAAACACTGTCTAATCCTGAACCACCGTATTTTGGATCAACCATCATTCCTAAGAAACCAAGTTCTCCCATTTTCTTTACAGCTTCTGTTGGAAATTTAGAGTGTTCGTCTCTTTCAATCACACCAGGTAATAATTCAGTTTGAGCAAAATCTCTAGCTGCTTGCTGAATCATTAATTGTTCTTCAGTTAATTTAAATTCCATTTGTATTATGTTTGTTTATTTATTTCTTATTTTTAAAATTAAAAAAAGCAGTGCTAAATATAATAATTTTTTAGGCTATTTATATATTTAAGACATGAATATTAAAAATTTTTTTGCAATAGGAGTGATGTCTGGTACCTCGCTAGACGGAATAGACATTGCCTACATACGCTTTACGCAAGCAAACGACGGATATAATTATGAAATTATGCATGCCGAAACGTTCGAATACGAGAATTATTGGATCGAAAATTTAAAAATTGCTCTAGATTTTGATGAGGCAAAGTTACACGATTTAAACGTAGAATACACAGAATATTTATCGGTTGTTATCTATGATTTTATTGTAAAATATCAGATAGCTGCAATTGATTTTATTGCTTCACATGGGCATACAATTAAACATCGTCCTGATTTAGGATATACCTTACAAATTGGCAATTTACCCGGAATTAAAAAATATTTACCTTATCCCATAGTTTGTGATTTTAGAGTGCAAGATGTGGATTTTGGTGGGCAAGGAGCGCCATTAGTGCCTATTGGTGATGCGCTTTTGTTCGCTGATTATGACTATTGTTTAAACTTAGGAGGTTTTTCTAACGTGTCTTTTAGTTTAGATGGAAACCGAATTGCTTATGATTTATCTCCCGTAAATACCGTATTAAATTTTTATGCCAATCAGCTTGGATTGCCATATGATGATAAAGGAATTAATGCCCGATCGGGAGCTTTAAATATTGATTTGCTCGATAAATTAAATGCGTTACCGTATTACCAAAAAAGTTATCCTAAATCGTTAGGTTTAGAGTTTGTAAATGATACAATTTTACCTATAATCGAATCATTCGATATAGACATTGATGATAAGATGCATACTTTCACACACCATATCGCGCAGCAAATAGTTAACGGTTTGCCAACGCAAAAAGGCAAATTATTTATAACTGGTGGTGGGGTTTACAACGATCTTTTAATTGAATTGATACGAAGTTATGGTTCCAATTTGGAGGTGATTATTCCTGATGCACTTACCATTGAGTTTAAAGAGGCTTTGATTTTTGCATTTTTAGGTTTGTTGCGAATGCAGAATAAAATAAACGTACTTTCTAGCGTTACGGGAGCAACACACGATCACAGTTCGGGTAAAATTTTTAGATAATATTAAGAGAATTAGTATATATTTGCTTTTAACAAAACAAACGAACTCACTATTTTAAAAAATAATGAAAGCATTACTAAAAAAATTTGAAGAAAAAGAGCCAGAAGTTGTATTTCATTGGCAAGATGCAGAAACAGAAGCCGAAGGTTGGGCAGTTATTAACTCATTAAGAGGCGGTGCTGCTGGTGGCGGAACGCGTATGCGTAAAGGTTTAGATAAAAATGAAGTTTTATCATTAGCCAAAACAATGGAAGTTAAATTCTCGGTTGCTGGTCCTGCAATTGGAGGAGCAAAATCTGGAATTAACTTTGACCCACTTGATCCTAGAAAAAAAGGAGTTTTAGAGCGTTGGTTTAAAGCCGTTTTCCCTTTACTTAAAAATTATTACGGAACGGGTGGCGATTTAAACGTTGACGAAATTCACGATGTAATTCCTATGACGGAGGCTTGTGGTTTATGGCATCCACAAGAAGGTGTTTTTAACGGACACTTTAAACCAACTGAAGCTGAAAAAATTTCGAGAGTTGGACAATTACGTCAAGGAGTAATTAAAATCATCGAGGATTTAAATTTTACTCCAGCTTTAGATAAAAAATATACTGTAGCCGATATGATTACGGGTTACGGAGTTGCACAAGCAGTTTACCATTATTACTCGATTTACGGTGGTGATGTAAAAGGTAAAAAAGCAATTGTACAAGGTTTTGGTAACGTAGGTTCTGCGGCAGCTTACTTTTTAGCTCAAATGGGAGCAAAAGTAGTTGGGATTATTGATCGTGACGGAGGTGTTTTAAATGAAAATGGTTTTTCTTTTGAAGAAATTAAAGCTTTATTTTTAGCTAAAAACGGAAACACTTTAGTTGCAGATAACATGATTCCGTTTGCTGAAATTAACGAAAAAATTTGGTCGATTGGAGCTGAAATTTTTACACCATGTGCTGCCTCTAGATTAGTGACTCAAGAACAGGTTGATAAAATGACAGCTGCTGGTTTAGAAGTAATTTCGTGTGGAGCTAACGTACCTTTTGCAGACAAAGAAATTTTCTTTGGACCAATTATGGAACAAGTAGATCAAAAAGTATCTTTAATTCCTGATTTTATTTCTAATTGTGGTATGGCAAGAGTATTTGCTTATTTAATGGAAAGTAAAGTTGAATTAACAGATCAAAATATTTTTTCGGATACATCACAAACAATTCGTAAAGCCATTGCTGACACGCATAATCAAGGAAAAGATAAATTAAATATCAGCTCTAGAGCTTTTGAAATTGCTTTAAAACAATTACTTTAAATTTAAGATAAATAGTAGTAGTTTCCATAAAAAAATATGTATTTTCGTTTTGTAAATACTATTTAATATAGAAATGGATTCGAGTACTATTTCAAATAACAAAAAAAAATCATTAGGATTAACAATAGTAGTTTACTTATTACTATTGTTAGTCCTTTTTTTTATACGATTTTGGCCACCAAGTGATGTGGTATTAGATCAACTTGGTGCAGGCGGTGGCGGTGGCGGCGTTACCGTTAACTTTGGCGATAGTGGTGTAGGACAAGGTAAAGACTTTACAAGTGAAGTTTTGGATGTGAGTTCAACAATTAAAGCTATAGCAACACCCGATAATTCTGTTGAGAATATATTGAGTTCTGAGGTTTCGGATCAAACAGATTATGCAGTTACTAATACACCTGTTAAAAAGGATAAAAAAGAGACCAAGGTAACTCCAGAACCGAAACAAGTAGTTACACCGCAAAAACCAAAAGTTTCTCAAAATACAAATGATGCGCTGGCTAGTTTGTTAGGCGGAAACTCAAATGGTGGTGATGGTGATGACGGCGTTGCGGGAAACAAAGGAAAAGCTAACGGAAGTTTAAGTTCGTCTGATTACTACGGATCTGGTGGATCTGGTGGTGGAACAGGAGGCGGGCATGGTACCGGAACAGGAACGGGAACCGGAAGCGGTGTTGGACCTGGATCTGGTGGTGGATCAGGAGGTGGAGCAGGCTATTCTTTAGGAAATAGAAAAGCTTTAACCAAACCAGAACCAAAATATACTTGTAACGAATCGGGGCGAGTAGTAGTTGAAGTAACTGTTGATAGAACAGGAAAAACAATTGACGCTGTTGCTGGAGTTCGTGGTTCTACAAACGTTGCAAAATGTTTACTAGATCAAGCAAAAATTGCTGCAATGAACACCAAATGGCAATCTAGTGATGGAGCGCCAGCAGTGCAAAAAGGACAAATTATTTATAACTTTAGTTTAAACTAGGTGTAACATTAATATTATAAATTCGGTTTTTTTAAAAGCCGAATTTTTTTATACATTATGAAATTACTTAAAATATATATCGATTCTTTTAAAGGCTTATCTACCGAGGCTTGGATGCTTTCTATAGTAATGCTTATAAATCGCTCGGGGTCTATGGTGTTGCCCTTTTTGAGTGTGTACATGGCCGAAAAGCTTAGCTTCTCGATTGAACAAACAGGAATTGTTTTAAGTTTTTATGGCGTAGGTGCTGTTTTTGGCTCTTTTATAGGCGGTTATTTAACCGATAAATTAGGCGAATATAGGGTTCAGGTAACCAGTTTATTTTTAACAGGACCTATTTTTCTGTTAATTCCATTTTTTTCGACTGTTACAGAATTGGCTATAATTATTTTTATTCAGAGTTTAGTGAGTGAAGTATTTAGACCAGCTAATTCGGTTGCGATTACCAAGTATGCTAAGCCCGAAAATTTAACTCGTGCCTTTTCGTTAAATCGTATGGCGGTTAATTTAGGCTTTTCGATTGGCCCTGCTTTAGGCGGAATTTTATCGTCTATTTCCTACAACTTTTTATTTATTACCAATTTTGTAGCTTTGGTTTTGGCAGGAATTTTTTATGTTTATTTTTTTAGAAAACGTAATAAAACCATAAACCGAGGAAATGTATCCCGATTAAAAGAGGAAAAAACACCAACTTTAAAATCGCCGTATTTGGATGGTCCTTTTTTAGCTTTTTGTGTTTTCTGTACGTTATTTTCGATTTGTTTTTTTCAGTTTTTTAGTACTTTACCCTTGTTTTATAAAGAAGTAGCTCAATTGAATAAAATGGAAATAGGCTTTTTACTTGGTTATAGTGGCTTTTTAATTGTAATGTTAGAGATGTTGTTTGTACATTTAGCTGAAAAACGTTTAACCATTGCCCAGACATTGTTTTTGGGTACAGTTTTATGTGGGGCGTCCTTTGCGATTATAGGTTTTTCGTTTGAGGTAACTGCCTTGGTACTTGGAATGACGATTTTATGTTTTGGTGAGATTTTAGTACTTCCGTTTTTATCCACGGTAACAGCGATTCGATCAGAGGGTGGGAATAAAGGTGCTTATATGGGATTGAACGGAATTACGTTTTCTATAGCATTTATTATCACGCCGCTTATTGGTACTAAAATAGCTTATGTGTTAGGTTTTGATATTTTATGGATGATTACAGCCTTTTTGTTGTTTATTGCAGCGATAGGTTTATATTATACAACCAAGCTTTTGGTGCGGTAGTTTTGCGTAAGGGATAGCAGCGATATCCTTTTATGACGCAGGCTGAGGTTCTCGAAGCCAAGAGATAAAAGATAAAGCGGATAGCCCGACCCGAGCTATCCGCTTTTTTATGTTTTATACTTTAGTTTGCAGCGAGGGGTACGCCCAAATTATTTTGCTACATCTGTTGCGATTACAAATTTTAAGTTGTTTTTTACGCCAATTTCGAGCACGTCAACCAAATCTTGAACTTGTAAGTTAAATGGGATGCGAACTACAACGGTTTGTTCTTTATCGTCTCCTATTTGTGCTAGTAAGTTTTTTTCGAGTTCAGAAAATTCGATAGGTGCTTTATCGATGTAATATTTTTTTTCGTCTGTGACCGAGATGGTGATATGTTGTTTATTTGTTTTTTCGTTGTTTTTAGCTTTTGGCAATGTCATTTTTATAACATTTGGATTGGCTAAGGTTGAAATGATAAGGAAAAACAAAAGTAAAAAGAACATGATGTCACTCATCGAATCTTTCGCGATTTCTGCATGAAAGCGTCTATTTCGTTTTATTGCCATTTGGTCTCTGAATTATATTAATAAATTCTAACACTAACTTTTGAGTTTGCAAAGTATATTTATCAATACGAGAGTTGAATAAGTGGTAGGCCGAGTAAGCGATAATACCTACAACTAATCCGGCACCCGAACTAATCATTTTTTCGTATAAACCACCCGAAATGTTTCCGATACTAATATCTTCAGAAATCGAGATAGAATAGAAAATTTTAATTACCCCAGCAATTGTACCAATAAAACCAAAGGTTGGTGCAATACCAGCAATTAAACCTAAAACACCTAAACCTTTTTCCATTTCGCTAATTTGGATGTTGGCCATTTTTTCCATGTTCGATTCAATTTCCGAAATAGGACGACCTACACCTAAAGTCATAATTCCTTCTTTTAAAACTTTAGCATTGGCAGTGCTTTCGCGCTCGGTCGAGGCAACAGCTAACTGTATGTTTCCGTTTAATAAATGCGATTTTACATCTTGCATTAATTGGTAATCATTTTTAGCGGCTTTGTTTATGTACAAAGTACGTTCAAAAATGGCATAAATGGTGTAAAAAAGTAGTAATCCAATAGGAACTAAAAAAAGTCCTCCTTTTAGTAAAAATTCTAAAGTAGAAATTTCCGCATTCTGAGCAACATTCTCTGCAAGTTCAGCAGTTGCTTGTGTTAAAGTGTCATTTGGTATTTGTAGAAAAAAGTTATTCATAAAATTTATTAAATGTAAATTTGTATTAAAAATTTTTGTGAATTGATTTATAAAGATAATTTTAAATAATGAATTACAACTCACAAATATCATAAAATAATTATAACTATACCTATTTTAAACCTAATATTTCATGACATACGCACAAACTTTAGATTGGATGTTTGCACAGTTACCCATGTACCAAAAAATTGGCGCTGCCGCACACACTAAAGATTTAAAAAATACCATTATTTTAATGGAACATTTAAATCATCCGGAGCTAAAATTTAAATCCATTCATGTTGGTGGTACTAACGGTAAGGGCTCGTCATCATCTTTGTTAGCTTCTGTTTTGCAAGAAGCGGGCTATAAAGTTGGTTTATACACCTCACCACATTTAAAAGATTTTAGAGAGCGTATTAAAATTAACGGGGAGATGATTCCGCAAGAAAACGTTACGGCGTTTATTGCTACGCATAAAACTTTTTTAGAAAACAACCACTTAAGTTTTTTCGAAATGACTGTTGGTTTGGCCTTCGATTTTTTTGCGAATCAAAATGTCGACGTTGCTTTGATTGAAGTTGGTTTGGGCGGTGGGCTCGACTCGACCAACGTGATCACGCCTTTACTTTCGGTAATTACCAATATTGGTTGGGACCATATGAATATGTTGGGCAATACTTTAGCCGAAATTGCGAGTGAAAAAGCCGGAATTATTAAACCCAATGTTCCTGTGGTGATAGGCGAATATGTGAGTGAAACCAAACCAGTTTTTCAAGAAAAAGCAGATTTAGAAAATGCGCCTATTTGGTTTGCATCCGAAATAGATTGGAAAAATTACGAAAGTTCCTTATTAGGCGACTATCAAATTCACAATAAAAAAACAGTTTTAACGGCGCTAAATGTTTTAAAAACACATTTTACCATTTCCGAAAGCAACATTAAAAACGGATTTTTAAATGTAAACACCAACACCAAATTTGCGGGTCGTTGGCAAATTTTGTCTAATTCGCCAATAATTGTTGCCGATACTGCGCATAATAAAGACGGTTTACAAATTGTAATGAACCAAGTCTCTAAGCAAAAATTCGATCATTTGCATTTTGTTTTTGGCGTGGTTAACGACAAAGATTTGGATAGTATTTTGCATTTATTGCCCCAAAAAGCGACCTATTATATTGCAAAACCAAACGTTCCGCGTGGGTTAGAGGTCGATAAATTGGCTCAAATTATGCAAAAAAACGGATTCCAATTTCAGTCCTTTTCGTCAATTCCCGAGGCTTTCGCGCAGGCCAAGCAGCAAGCTCAAAATTCGGATATGATTTACGTGGGCGGAAGTACCTTTGTAGTGGCCGAAGTGATTTAATACTTTTTGGGCGTTACCCTCGCTTCATAAAAATACTTCAAGATATGTAAAAGCGGATAGCTCGGGTCGGGCTATTCGCTTTATCTTTTATAATACAGCTTCGTTGCCTCAGCCTTTTATAAAAGGATGTCGCTACTATCCCTAACGCAAAACCGCCAAAATGAAAACATTTTGGCGGTTTTAATTTTATTGTAGTAAACGTTCTAAAGCCATTCCTCTCGAACCTTTTACCAATATAGTTTCATTGCTAAAATCATCAAAATTAAATTTCGATTGCAATTCGTCAAACGATTTAAAATAAGTGATTCTGTCGTTTGTAATTTGATTTTTGTAAAAGCGTTCTCCCACAAAAAATATTTTATGAATATCAGTAGCGATTGCCTTTTCAATAATTAATCTATGTTCTTTATCACTTTCGTCTCCTAACTCAAACATATCTCCCAAAACAGCAACCTTGTTTTTCGTTAAAAGTTGATCTAAATTTTTTATTGCAACCTCCATACTGCTTGGATTTGCATTGTAAGCATCCAAAATAATTTGATTGCTACTTTTTTCGATTATTTGCGAACGATTATTTGTTGGTACATAATTTTCGATTGCTTTTTGAATAGCAGTATCTTCAATTTCAAAATATTTACCAATTGCAATTGCTGCACAAATGTTTGTTGCATTGTAAATTCCAATCAAATTGCTGTTTACAACCACTTGGTTAAAGGTAACTTTTACATTGGGATTTGCCTCAATCTCATTTATAAAAAGATCAGCAACGGAATTTGATTTTGAAAACGAGTATAGCGTAATACTGGTTGTTTTTTCTACCTGAATAGGATCATCTAAGTTAATAAAGGCCGTTTTTTTATGTGCTTTTAAAAAATCATACATTTCAGACTTTCCTTTAATTACTCCTTCAACACCTCCAAAACCTTCTAAGTGAGCTTTTCCAAAATTGGTAATATATCCAAAATCAGGTTCAGCTATGTTGCATAAAAGTTCAATTTCTTTTTGATGATTTGCACCCATTTCAACAATACCAATTTCGGTTTCGTTTGTAAACGAAAGCAAAGTTAAAGGCACTCCAATATGGTTGTTTAAATTACCAATGGTAGCAACGGTTTTAAATTTTTGTTTTAAAACGGCATTAATTAATTCTTTAGTGGTTGTTTTTCCGTTACTTCCGGTTAAGCTTATAACTGTAAGGTTTAACTTCTTTCTGTGATAATTGGCTAATTGTTGTAAACAAGTTAGTACATCATCAACTAAAAAGTATGAATCCAGATTTTGTTGGTCAATTGCTGTTTCTTGATCTATAACGGCTAATAAAGCGCCTTGTTCAATCGCAGATTTAGCAAAATTATTTCCGTTAAAATTATCGCCTTTTAAGGCAAAATATATTTGATTGTGATTTATTTTTCTTGAATCAGTTGTAACTCCGTTACTATTTAAAAAGTACTGATATAATGCCTCGATTTTCATAGAACTAAAATACAAAAAAAACGGAAGTTCGAATTAAGAACTTCCGTTTTCAGTATGAAAATTTTTTTATTAACCTCTAACTTTACGTTTATTTTCTTTAGGTCCAACTTTAGACATTGCACATCTAAAACCGATATAGTCAGTTGCCATATCTTGTGGATAATAACGTCTAGTAGCAGGATCTAACCAATAAGCTCTATCTCTCCAAGAACCACCTTTGTAAACACGAGCATCGTTGTTAATTAAAGTTGTTCTTTTTGTAGACTTATCGTATTCTCTGTTCATTGTAGATAATGAATCAACTGTGATAGAGTGAACAGGAGAATCGTACATTCTTTCAGCACCGTTAGACTCTTTGTTTCTATATCCTCTAGTTGAAGGTACATCCCCATCTCTGTAATCTCTGTTATCTGATTGAGAGAAGTTGTAACGTAAATACGTTTCTTTCTCATCAACTGGAACTTGAGCGATTTGACCTGGGAAGTTACGAGCAATAATTTTACCATTGCTTAATGTATCATATACTATGTTTTCAGTAGTAACAATTTGAATAGCCCCAACAGAGTCGATTGCATTTTTCATGTAACGGTTACCACGGTAGTAGTTAAAGTCATTTGCTTCATCATCAACAATTGGTCTGTAAACGTCAGCTACCCATTCAGCAACGTTACCTGCCATGTCGTATAAACCAAAATCATTTGCTGGATACGATTTAACTTTATTTGTAATATCAGCACCATCATCAGACCAACCTGCAACTCCACCGTAATCTCCACGACCTTGTTTAAAGTTTGCTAATTGTTGTCCTCTAATTTTACGGCTGTTAGAACGAGTGTATTGTCCGTTCCAAGGGTATTTTTTCTTCCCTTTGTAAAGGTTGTACTCTCTAATACCATTCATTGCCATAGCAGCATATTCCCACTCAGCTTCTGTTGGTAGTCTGTATTCTGGTAACAAAATTCCAGATTGACGTGTAGCGTAAACATTTTTCGCATCACCTTCTTGAGCTTTTGTTCTACCTTTTTCTTTTCTTAAAACAATTTCTTCACTTCCTCCAAAAGAAGTTGATGGACTGTTTAAGTAGGCTTCAGTACTAAAACTTGTCCCGTCTTTAGCTTCAGTTAGACGCGCATCTTTTTTAAGAAATTTTTCTTTCTCTAATAAACTTTCATTAACACGGTCAGTTCTCCATTTCGAAAACTCTTCAGCTTGAATCCAGTTCACACCAACTACTGGGTACTCACCAAATGCAGGGTGACGTAAGTAGTTATTTGTCATAGTTTCGTTGTAGCCTAATCTGTTTCTCCACACTAACGTGTCAGGTAAAGCACTTTCGTAAATATGTTTGTAAGCAGAATCTGCAGGTGGAAAAACTGATTTTAACCAAAACAGATACTCAGCATACATCATATTAGTTACTTCTGTCTCATCCATATAGAATGATTGAACGTGTTGTTGATTTGGCGTGTTATTCCAATCATGCATAACGTCGTCCGCTACTTTTCCCATTGTAAAAGTTCCACCTTCAATAGCAATCATACCTGGAGGTGTAACTTGTTTTTTGTACTTGTCATTGTATTGGAAACCACCGTTCTTATCGTTTATTTTCCAACCAGTAGCTTTTGATGTTCCTTTTCCACTTCCTGATTTACTACAGCTTGTAATAGATAAAGAAATAGTTAAAGCAGCTAACACTTGTAAAGTCAATACTCTGTTAATTTTCATACTTTAAGTAGGTAATAAAATTTAGTGCTGCAATATAATACAATTCGATTATATTACAATATGATTTTTGTCAATTCTAAAAAAAATTAATTTTTTGTTAAAATTAAACAATCTTTTTAGAACACAAAACAAAATTTAAATCTTTTTTTCACGATCTTTACTTTTTTGAAAAGTAGCGTTTATTTACATAAATAATGAAAAATATATTTGGCTTTATACTGGCATTTTTTGTCCTGAGTATTGGATATTCTCAAAACCGTTTAAATGATTCTTTTTCAGTTTCTTATAAAGGAATTGTTAATCATTATGTTGATAGTATATATTATAGTATTCCTGGGTTCGAAAAAGTCGAAATGCAGTACATTCCTGGTGATTTTTCGTATTCTGTTTTAAAGCAAATCCCTGTAGATTTTGATGTTTTAAACTCGTCTATTCAGATCGAAAATATATTGTATGAGGATTTTTCTAGCGTAAATTTAGGAGTTTTACCTGTGGATAAATTACCTAATTCCCCTAAAATTCAGTTCGATTTTATACAAGCTAGAGATAATAAATATCTTGTTTTTTCTTTTTCACCCATTGTTCGTGTAAATAATGAACTAAAAAGAGTGAAAGATATCGTCTTTTCATATGTTAAAAAAAATGCTTCTAACGCACGAAATACACAAGCAATTCCAAGTGTTAGTAATTCGGTTTTAGCAACGGGTGATTTTTATCGATTTCCAATTACAAAATCTGGTGTTTATAAATTAACTCGTTCCGATTTACAACGTATTTTTGGGAGTACGTCTATCGACCCCCGTAAAATTAAAATATATGGGAATGGCGGAAATATGTTACCGCTTAGAAATAATGTTGATGTTGCTTTTGATCTGCCCGAAAATGCAATCCAAGTTGTGGGTCAAGAAGACGGTGTTTTAAATGATACTGATTATGTATTGTTTTATGCGCAAGGTGTAGATCAATGGAATGTTGAAAATAATACTTCCGTACATTTATATGATAAACAGGCTTACTATTATATTAGTATCTCTGGTGTTGATGGAAAACGAATCACTAATGCACCCATTTTAAACACGCCAGCTAGTCAGGTTATTGATACATATCATCAAATAGATATGTACGAAAATGATATTATTAATGTAGGACGATTAGGAAGAAAATGGGTTGGAGAAAGTTTTAGTGTGAACTCCAACCGCGATTTCACTTTTGAAATACCTAATTTAAAAACTGACATTCCCGTTACTTTAGAGGTTAATGCTATTGCAAATTCTAGTGTCTCTACTAATTTTGGTGTTCGATTAAATAATGCTAATGTTGGTAATATTAATTTTTTTGCAATTAACTCTTTTGTTCATGTTGCTGCCTTTGAAAACGTTTTACGTGCCGATGTAAATGTTACCTCTGGTAATTTAAACGTAAACTTAACTTATAATAATAATGGTGTGCCCAATTCAAGCGCATACTTGGATTTTATAAAAATTACGAGTACTAATAATTTAAGAGGATACGGAAAACAATTTAAATTTTATAATTCTGATACAAATACTATGTTAGGCGTTGGAGAATTTAGAATACAAAACGCAGCTTCTATTTCACAAGTATGGGATATTACAGATTTATATAATATTACTACTTATACTAATACACAACAAAATACTTTTTCATTTACAGATAATGTAGGAGAAATAAAACAATATGTGGCTATTGATGATAGGGACATATATAATGTATCAAACATTTCATTTACTAAAGTTAAAAATCAAAATATAAAAGGAACTGTTTTTAAAAACGATCAAAATCAATTTCAAGATGTTGATTACATAGTAATTGCAACTCCACAATATTTAAGCGAAGCCAATAGATTAGCCATGTTGCATACCCAACATAGTAATTATAATGTCAAAGTGATTGAGTTGCAAGATATTTACAACGAATTCTCCTCAGGGCAACGCGATATAGCAGCGATTCGTAATTTTATGCGATATGTTTATTTTAATGCAAGTACGCCCGATAAACGTGTGAAATATTTAAACCTATTTGGCGATACATCTTTTGATTATAAAGATATTATACCAAATAACAACAATATCATTCCAACCTTTCATTATTTAGCGAACATTACCCCGTCAGGATCGGGGTCATCTGCCAATTTCTCAAATTATTCAACGTATATGTCTGATGATTTTTTTGTATTGATGGATGAAAATGAAGGAAGTATGCAAAATAATTTCCAGCAAGGTTTGGATATTGCCGTAGGCCGAATTCTTTTTTCTACACCTGCGCAAGCCAAACAAATGGTTGATAAAATATATAAATACTACGACAAATCTTCGTACGGAAGATGGAGAAATAACATCATCTTATTAGGAGACGATATTGATGCGCCTTCCGATTTGTTTTTACAATCCGATTTGGATGCCATTGCACAAAATATCGAAAACAATCGACCATTTATCAACATAAAAAAAATATATATGGATGCTTATACACAAACTGTATCTGCTGGTGGTAATCGTTATGTTGATGCAAAAAGCGATTTTATAAACTCTTTTGATGCCGGTTCTTTAGTTGTAAATTACTATGGTCACGGTGGCGAACGTTTATTAGCTTCTGAACGTATTTTTGAACTTTCAGATGTCGGAAAACTTCAAAATAACCATAAATTACCTGTTTTTATTACTATAACTTGCGAGGTGAGTAGATTTGATAATCCATATTTACTTTCACTTGGCGAATCCGTTTTCCTAAATCCCGAAGCAGGAGCAATCGCTTTGTTAACAACGACTCGTGAAATTGGAATTTCTAACGGGCGCGACATTAATGCACGACTTTCTGATTACATTTTCAATAACACCAATACTGATATTGCTATTGGTGAGGCACTTCGATTAACTAAAAATCATTTTGCTTCTTTAGACAGAAATGTGGTTTTTTGTATCGGTGATCCAGGTTTAAAAATAACCTTTCCTAAGCCTAAAATTGTTTTAAATAAAATAAATGATCAAGAAATAAACGGTTCAGAAGATGTTTTACAGGCTCTTGATTATGTGACAATGGAAGGTGAGATAAGAAATGAAGACGAAACTCTTTTGCAAGATTTTAATGGTGATTTAGCAGTTCAAATTTTTGATAAATTTATTAATCGATCAACATTAGGTAACGATAACATCATCAATCCAAATACCAATCAAGTTCAAATTATGGACTTTGTTACCCTAGGCGAAACTATTTTTAGAGGAAATGCATCTGTACAAGATGGTAAATTTAGATTTAGCTTCGTTGTTCCAAAAGATATTAAAATTCCTGTTGGAACTGGTAGAGCTAGCTTTTACGCCAAAACAGAGCAATCTAATACAGATAGAGCTGGAGTGAATACACAAATTCGAATTGGAGGCATAAATAATAACGCACCAACAGATAATACACCACCGGTTGTTAAATTATATATGAACGATACATCGTTTGTTTCGGGCGGAATTACAAATGCATCGCCAATATTTTTAGCTTTTATTGAAGATGAAAACGGAATTAACACCGCCTCGGGAATTGGACACGATATTATTGCAATTTTGGATGGAAACGAAACTAAGCCATACGTTTTAAATGATTTTTTTGAAACCGAATTAAACGATTATAAAAATGGTAAAGTTAGATTCCCTTTTAAAGATTTAGCACCAGGTTTACATACCATAACTTTTAAAGCGTGGGATGTGTACAACAACCCTGTAATTGCCGAAATTCAATTTTATGTAATGGATAGTGAGGAGGTTACGCTTACGAATGTGTTAAATTACCCAAATCCATTTGTAAATTATACCGAGTTTTGGTTTACACATAATCGACCATTCGAACCGTTAAAAGTTCAAGTTCAAATCATGACTATTTCAGGCAAAGTTGTAAAAACGATTAACGAAATTGTTCAGACGGAAGGGTTCCTTTCGCGATCTATAAAATGGGATGGTCGCGACGATTTTGGTGATAAAATAGGAAAAGGAGTTTATATCTATAGACTTACGGTACAATCTAGCTTAACAAATAAATCGTCAGAAAAGATCGAAAAGCTTGTAATCCTTTAATAAATTATTATATTTGTTTGACAGAAAATTAATAAGAACCAATGAAAAAAATATCATTATCACTTTTATTATCATTCACCGTAGCGGCTACTTACGCACAGGTAACAAGTGATCAATATAGAGCAATAACAACAGGAGTCCCATTTTTATTAATTAATGCTGATGCGCGTTCTGCAGGTATGGGAGATATGGGAGCAGCATCTTCTACTGATGTTTTCTCTCAACAACACAATCCAGCAAAATATGCATTTGCAGAAGATGAGCATGGTGTAGGTATTAGTTATACTCCATATTTAACTAGTATTGCTAATGATATTTCTTTAGCGCAATTAAATTATTACTACAAACTTAATGAGCGAAGCGCTTTCGCAACCTCGTTACGATATTTTGGTTTAGGTGATATTGAACTTAGAGAAAACTATGACGATGTAGCTCGTACAGTTTCTCCTAATGAATTGGCTTTAGATGCTTCGTATTCCTTAAAACTAGACGAACAATTCTCTATGGCTGTAGCTGGTCGTTATATTCGTTCTGCTTTAAAAGTTCCTGATGGAACAAGTGATGCTTCTGCAGCAAACGCATTTGCTTTTGATGTTGCAGCCTATTTTCAGTCAGAAGAAGTGGCTTACGATGAGTTCAATGGTCGTTGGAGAGCTGGTTTAACCTTACAAAACTTAGGTCCAAAAATTGCATACGATGCCGATAAAAATAATGAAAACTTTTTACCAGCAAATATGCGTTTAGGCGTTGGATTTGATTTTATCTTTGATGATTATAACAAAGTTGCTGTTATGGGAGAAATTCGTAAACTTTTAGTTCCGTCTCCAATCGAACCAACTTATATTGATCTTAATGATGATGGTGAAATCTCTAATGATGAGATCAGAACAGCCAATCAACAAGCTAATAACGAGTACAATAATATAGGATGGGCTAACGGAATCTTTAAATCTTTTGGTGATGCCGCAGGTGGTATGAAAGAAGAATTACAAGAGGTTGCCTGGTCATTAGGAGCAGAATATTGGTATAAAGATTCCTTCGCTTTACGTGTAGGTTATTTTAATGAGCATGAATTAAAAGGAGCTCGTAAATATGCAACACTTGGTGCTGGTTTTAAATACAACATAATAAAAGTTGATTTATCTTATTTATTCTCGACTTCAAAAGTTAAAAATCCTTTAGAAAATACATTAAGATTTTCTTTAACATTAAATTTTGGAGATAATTATCCAACGTATTAAAAAAAATCATAATATTACACTCCAATCCAAACTCTAACACCAAGAGTTTGGATTTTTTGTCTAAAATTGAAATTTCAATATAATGAGAGAGATACATATTCCTTTAGTTTTTAAAGCATATGAAAATTTGCAAGAGTTGCAACCAGCAGATCAAGATTTAATGAGTAAAGCTGTTGAGAACAGAAAAAATGCCTATGCTCCTTATTCAAAATTTAGAGTAGGTGCAGCATTATTACTAGAAAACGGAATAATTGTAAACGGAAATAATCAAGAAAATGCAGCCTATCCATCTGGTCTTTGTGCTGAACGCGTAGCTATTTTTCAAGCAGGAGCACTTTATCCAGGTGTTAAAATTTTGAAAATTGCAATTTCAGCAACCTCAGACGAAAAAGTAGTAACCTCACCAATTCCGCCATGTGGTGGTTGTCGTCAATCAATATCCGAATACGAAATTAAACAAGAATCGCCAATCGAAATCCTTTTTATGGGAGAACAAGGTGAAGTTTTTCATTCTGATTCCTTAAAAAGTTTACTCCCTTTAATATTTGATAAAAATTTCCTGTAAATCAGTATAAAATTAATTTTATTCTTAATTAGGAAACACTATTTTTGTATAAAGCAAAATTATAGCACTTAGTTTTATAAGTGGACATAAAGATTCAAAGCAATATGAAAGAAGTTACAAAAGAAGTTTACCTTAAATGGTATGAAGATATGCAGTTTTGGAGAAAGTTTGAGGACAAACTTGCTGCCTTGTATATCCAACAAAAAGTTAGAGGTTTTTTACACTTATATAACGGACAAGAAGCTGTTTTAGCTGGTGCTTTACATGCTATGGACTTGTCTAAAGATAAAATGATTACTGCTTATCGTAATCACGTTCAACCAATCGGTATGGGAGTTGACCCTCGCAGAGTGATGGCTGAACTTTTAGGGAAAGCTACAGGAACATCTAAAGGTTTAGGAGGTTCGATGCACATTTTCTCTAAAGAACATGGTTTTTTTGGTGGACATGGTATTGTAGGAGCTCAAATTCCAGTAGGTGCTGGTATGGCTTTCGCTGATAAATATCTGGAGACTGGTGGCGTAACATTAACTTATTTTGGTGATGGCGCTGCTCGTCAAGGTTCATTACACGAAGCTTTCAATATGGCAATGACTTGGAAGTTACCTGTAGTATTTATTTGTGAAAACAATGGATACGCAATGGGAACTTCAGTTGAGCGTACTGCAAATCACACAGATATTTGGAAACTAGGTTTAGGATACGAAATGCCTTGTGGACCAGTTGATGCAATGAATCCTGTTGCTGTTGCTGAAGCAATGCACGAAGCAATGGAACGTGCTCGCCGTGGCGAAGGTCCAACTTTTTTAGAAATGAAAACGTATCGTTATAGAGGTCACTCTATGTCGGATGCGCAACATTATAGAACTAAAGAAGAAGTTGAAGAGTACAAAAAAATTGACCCAATTACTCAAGTTTTAGATGTAATTAAAGAAAATAACTGGGCAACTGAACAAGAAATTGAAATGATGGATAAACGCGTGAAAGATTTGGTAGAAGAATGTGAAAAATTCGCCGAAGAATCTCCATATCCAGATTTATCTGTTATGTACGATGTAGTTTACGCTCAAGAAAATTATCCATTCATCCCTCATAAATTATAAGCATGGCACACGTAATTACAATGCCTCGTTTAAGCGATACAATGACGGAAGGAGTTGTAGCTGCTTGGTTAAAAAAGGTAGGCGACACAATTAAAGAAGGTGATATTTTAGCAGAGATTGAAACGGATAAAGCTACAATGGAGTTTGAATCGTTCAATGCTGGAACATTATTATATATTGGTTTAGAAGAAGGTGTTAGTGCATCTGTTGATAGCATTATCGCTATTATTGGTGAACCAAACGAAGATATTTCTGCTTTAATTTCTGGCGGAAATACACAAAAAGTAGCAGAAGCTGCACCACAAGCAGCAGCAACTACTACTGAAACAAAAACGGAAGTAGCTCCTGCAGCAGCGCAAGTTCCTGCCGATGTAAAAATTATTACAATGCCTCGTTTGTCTGATACTATGACAGAAGGAACTGTAGCAACTTGGTTAAAACAATTAGGTGATAAAGTTACAGAAGGAGATATTTTAGCCGAAATTGAAACTGATAAAGCAACTATGGAGTTCGAAGCTTTTGAAGCGGGAACTTTATTATATATTGGTGTTCAAGAAGGACAAACTGCATCTGTAGATGCTGTTTTAGCCATTCTTGGACCAGAAGGAACAGATGTTTCTGCTTTTGTAAATGGAGCACCAGCACCAGCTGCAAAACAAGAAACTAGTTCATCTGCACCCATTACAGAGGCTCCTAAAGCTGCTCCACAAGCTACTTCTAGTGCTGAGGTAGTAAACACAGGACGTATTTTTGCTTCTCCATTAGCTAAAAAAATTGCTGAAGACAAAGGAGTAGATTTACGCACAGTAAAAGGTTCTGGTGAAAACGGACGTATTGTAAAAGCAGATGTTGAAAACTTTAAGGCTACAGCTCAAACTGCGGTAACAGCTGTTCAAGCAGCACCTACACAAGCTGTACCAGAAACAACGGTAAAACCTTTTGTTCCTGCTGGAGAGAAGTTTGTTGAGGAGGTTAAAAACTCATCAATGCGTAAAACAATTGCAAAACGTTTAGCTGAATCTAAATTTACAGCGCCACATTACTATTTAACTATCGAGGTAGATATGGACGGTGCGATTGAATCTCGTAAGCTAATCAATGCTATTCCAGAAACTAAAGTTTCGTTTAACGATATGGTGATTAAAGCTTGTGCTATGGCACTTAAAAAACACCCTAAAGTTAACTCGCAATGGACAGAGGCAGCAACTATAATCAACCACCATGTAAATATTGGTGTTGCAGTTGCGGTTGAAGATGGTTTAGTGGTTCCGGTTTTAAACTTTACAGACCAAATGAGTTTATCTCAAATTGGAGCAAACGTTAAGGATTTAGCAGGTAAAGCACGTAATAAAAAATTAGCTCCTGCCGAAATGGAAGGATCTACTTTTACCATTTCTAATTTAGGAATGTATGGTATTACTGAATTTACTTCAATCATTAACCAACCAAACTCTGCAATTTTATCTGTGGGTGCAATTGTTGAGAAACCAGTGGTTAAAAATTCTCAAATTGTTGTTGGTAATACTATGACAGTTACTTTAGCTTGTGATCACCGTACGGTTGATGGAGCTACTGGAGCAGAATTTTTACAGACTTTAAAAACATATTTAGAAAATCCAGTTACAATGTTGGCATAATTTCTAAATTTCAATATTTTAAAATCCCATAGTGTAAAAACTGTGGGATTTTTGTATTTTTAAAACAATCTTTTAAATAAAAAACAATGAAAAAATTACTTTTGGTTATACCATTTGCATTTTTGGCTTGTAATGCGCCTAAAGCAATGATAGAATTAGATATTCCTTATCAAGCAAATCAAGCGGAGTTAACACACACTTTAAAATATTTAACTTCGGATGAATTAGAAGGGCGTGATTCGGGTTCTAAAGGAATTGAAATGGCGGCAAATTACTTAGAAGGTGTTTTAAAGGAGAGTAATATTAAACCTTATTTTTCTTCTTATAAAGATACGTTAACCACTTTTAAAGACGGAATCGCGTATAATGTTGTTGGTTTTATAGAAGGAAACGATCCGGTTTTAAAAAATGAAATTGTAATTTTTGGAGCGCATTATGATCATATTGGTCGTGTTAAAAATGCAGTTGACGGTGATGATATTGCTAATGGAGCAAATGATAACGCAGCAGGAACTACTATTTTAAGTGAAGTAGCTAAATATATTGCACATAAAAAAAATAACAAGCGTAGTGCGTTAATTGTATTTTTCTCGGCAGAAGAAAAGGGCTTACTTGGAGCTTATCATTTGGCTGATAAAATGGAAAAAAACAATCCTAATTTTTATGCCATGCTAAATTTTGAAATGTTAGGTGTACCTATGAATAAAGATTTTAAAACTTATTTAACAGGTTATAAACGATCTAATATGGCCGAAAAAATTAACGCTTACACAAATCAAAATTTTGTTGGATATTTGCCAATGGAAACACAGTATCGTTTATTTATGGCATCAGATAACTTTCCGTTTTTCTTAAAATATAATTTTCCAGCACATTCGATCTCAAGTTTCGACTTTGAAAATTATAAATTTTATCACCATCCAAAAGATGAGTTCGAAAAAATGGACACAACTTTCATGACAAAAATTGTGAACGATATTACGCCTGCTATCGATGCCATGTTAAATAGCGAAACAAAAGAAATTAAATTAAACTAATGAAAAATATTATTATTACTGGTACAAGTAGAGGTATTGGTAAAGAACTTTGTATACTTTTTGCTAAACAAAATTGTAATGTTTTAGCCATTTCTCGTAAGCAAAATAATGAATTAGCTTCTTATAGTAATATCACACAACTTAGTGTTGATTTATCTTTAGATACAGAATTGACTAAAGTTTCGAATTTTATTCAAAACAAATTTGAAAACCAAGTACATTATATTATTAACAATGCGGGAGCAATTGTAAATAAACTATTTGCTGAGATCACATCGGCAGAGTTTGAATACGTTTACAAAGTAAATGTTTTTGGTGTTGCAGCTTTAATTAAGACCTGTGTGCCATTTTTAGTGAAAGGTAGTCACGTAGTAACGGTTAGTAGTATGGGAGGAATTCAAGGAAGTATGAAATTTCCTGGATTAGCAGCTTACAGCTCATCTAAAGGTGCGGTAATTACACTTTCTGAATTATTAGCCGAAGAATACAAAGAACAACAAATTGCATTTAACGTTTTAGCTTTAGGCGCTGTACAAACAGAAATGTTAAACGAAGCTTTCCCGGGCTATATCGCACCAATTTCTCCAGAAGGAATGGCTAATTATATTGCCGATTTTACACAAAACGGAAACAAATACTTTAACGGTAAAGTTTTACAAGTTTCATCAACTACACCTTAATTTTGGAAGACGTTCTACTAAAATATATCCCAGATAATGCATTAACACCCATTGTGTCTTTAATTAAAATGAATCATGTTCATTTAAAAATTGTGGCAGAAAGGGCAACTCGTCATGGCGATTATAGAGCAAACCCCGATGGATCACACACCATTACCGTTAACGCTTCATTAAATAAGTATAGTTTTTTAATGACGTTAATTCACGAAATTGCTCATTTAGTAGCTTACAAAAAATACGGGTATCGCATAAAACCTCATGGAGTAGAGTGGAAGGATACTTTTCAAAAGTTGATGCTTCCTTTTTTACGTCCCGAAATTTTTCCAAATCAGCTGTTGCCACTATTGGCGCGACATTTTAAAAATCCAAGCGCAAGTAGTGATACCGATGCAACTTTAGCTTTAGCTTTTAAACAATTTGACCCACCTTCGGATAAAAATTTTATATTTGAAATTCCGTACGGGAGCACTTTCAAAATACATAACGGCCGTATATTTAAAAAATTAGCTCTGCGTACCAAGCGATACGAATGTATTGAAGTTAGTACCGGACGCATTTTTTTGTTTAATCCCAATGCCGAAGTGGATTTAATTGAAAGTTAAACTTAATACGATATATTATAGATTATTAGTATTTTTACTACATGAATAAAAATTTATACGCTGTTTTAATGGCCGGAGGTGTAGGATCTCGTTTTTGGCCTGTTAGTACATCCGAATTTCCTAAACAATTTCACGATATGTTAGGAACAGGAGAAACTTTGATTCAAAAAACTTTTGGGCGACTTTCTCAGCTTGTTCCTAAAGAAAACATTTTAATTTTAACCAACACTTGTTACAAGGATTTAGTTTTGCAACAACTTCCGCAAGTGAGTGAAGAGCAATTGGTTTTAGAACCTGCCATGCGAAATACAGCTCCTTGTATTTTATATGCAACACTTAAAATTAAAAAACTCAATCCTAACGCATCTATGGTTGTAGCACCATCAGACCACTGGATTGAAGATGAGGTGCAATTTATCGAAAATTTACGTCATGCTTTCGAGTATTGTGAAATCAGTCAATCGTTAATGACATTAGGTATCATTCCAACATTTCCGAACACAGGTTATGGATATATCGAATTTGATAAATTAGATACTCGACCAATTAAAAAGGTAAAACAGTTTCGTGAAAAACCCGACTATGCTACAGCAAAAGATTTTATCAATAGTCGTAACTTTTTATGGAATGCCGGAATTTTTATATGGAGTGTAAAAGCTATTGAAGCCGCTTTTAAAGAATTCCAACCAGAAATGTATAATTTATTTTTAAGCGGATTTGATGCCTATAACACACCAAACGAAGTAGGTTTTATAGAAGAAAATTATATCAAAGCCCAAAACATTTCTATCGATTACGCAGTGATGGAAAATGCAGACAATGTTTTTGTATTACCCGCAACTTTTGACTGGAATGATTTAGGAACTTGGGGATCACTTTACGATAAACTTCCAAAGGACAATAATTATAACGCTGTTGTAAATGCGGACTTATTTATCGAAAACGGATCCAATAATATTATCCGTTCAAACCCTGGTAAAAAAGTGGTGATAGACGGTTTAGACGATTATATCATTGTTGATAAAGATGACGTTCTTTTAATTTATCCTAAAAAGAAGGAACAAGATATCAAACAGATTGTAACGAAAATAAACGCACGTAAATAGTTAAAAGCAATTTCTAGTTTTAGAAATTGCTTTTTTTGTTTAACATTATAACTTAAATTTTCTTTTTTTTAAATAAATTTAATGTTATTTGTTTAAATTTTGGTTTTTTATATAAAATAAGACAATAATAAAATGTACTACAATTTAATTTTTTTAATTTTACAGTATAATAATGCCCATAAATCTAGGTGTTATATTTAAATATGAGAAGCCTTAAACTTTGCTATTTATTTTGTTTTTTTTTCTTTGTATGTTTCCCTACACGAATGCATGCAAAAGATGTATATAAGCTAAAATCTAATGACAAAGAAAGCATAAAGGATTTTGTGAAAAATTTTAAATCTTTTGGAGGAGATACCCTTCAGGCTAAAAAAGAACTTAACTTTTTATTTCTTTCCCAAGACATTACATACAATATCTTATATCATAATTTAATTGCTAAAGAGTTTTCAAACAATTTAGACAACCTAAATTCAAAAAGTAATTATCATTTTAATAAAGCTATTGAGTTGTCTAAAAATCATAAGGATGAGGCTTTTGAAGTTTGGACATATACCAATTATGTAGAATATCTTTATTTTTACAGAGACATAGAACGTTTGATCCCATATTTATTAGATATGATGAATATGGTGAAAAAAAAAGACGCTGCTAAATTGATTCAACCTTGTAAAATGTACAAATTAGCAGGTTGGATTTTTCAAACTTTAGACGAAAGACAAGAATCTATCAACTATTTAAATTTAGCTCTCAATCTTGCTCAAAATGACAATAAGGAAAAGGCAGCCATACTAAACGCATTAGGTATGATCTATTTTAAAGAAAAGAAAATAGGTCAAGCTTCATATTATTTTAATGAAACATTAAAAAGTGCCATACAAGCTCAGGATAGCATTCGGTATGCAAAAGTTTTGGGAAGTATAGCTGAGGTCGAAATCTATAAAAAAAATTACGACAAGGCTACCGAACTGATTCAAAAAGACATTGAATATTCGTTGCAATACAAAGATGAACAAAATGCAATGTATGCGTATAATTTATTAGCTAAAGTTCAATTATTAAATAATAATAAAGAACAAGCTAAAATTGCCTTAGCCGAAGCTGAAAAAATTGCTACTACAAAAAGTTATTACAATAGTTTTGAGTATGAATTAACCGAACTAAAATTACAGTTAATAGAAGGTGAAAACTTAAAAGACGAAGAACTCCGATTAAGAAGAAGATTAGTTGAATTAGCTAGAATAATTGAAAAAACTGACGGTGACGAGGCTTTAAAACGAATTAACTGGAAATTACAATCCAATAAATATCAAGTTAAAATCGATCAAGCAAATAAACAAGCTAAAATAACCCAATATGTAATTATTGCAGTTGTGATCTTGTTGTTTGTAATTTTGTTAATATTTGGATATATCTATTTAAAAAATATTAAAAATGTAAAATTTATAGATATTAATGCGCAAGAAACCGAAAGGCAACGTATTGCCGGAGATTTACACGACAATATTATTAATAAACTTACTGTAATTCGTTTAAAATCAGTTTTAAAACACGACCCTAAAGAAATTGATGAACTTTTGCAAATCGCAATTGATGATTCCCGAAGGTTATCTCACAATTTGCTTCCTCCAATGGTTGATGAACGAACTTTAGAAGATATTGTATCAGACATTCTTACCAGTTGGAAAATTAAATTTAAGGTCAATTTTATCGTATCAAATCCAAATCACATACAGTTTGATAGTCATATCAAATTACATTTAATACGTATAGAGCAAGAATTATTGCAAAACATATACAAGCATGCACAAGCAACCGAAGTGACCCTGAAACTGTTTATTCACGAAAAACACCTGCAATTTATTATGATTGATAACGGAATCGGTTTTGACGGCCAAAATCATAAAAATGGATTAGGACTTAAAAACATTGATTCTAGAGCACAGCAATTACAAGCAACTTACAGTTTTAAAATAAACAAACCCAAAAAAGGAACCGTTTTTACTTTAACATATTACTATTAAAAAATCCCGAAAGTTAACTTTCGGGATTTTGTTATTTATAAACCATTTTTAGCATTGTTAAGCTGTGCAATACGAACCTTTTTAAATAATTCTGACGAATAAACAAAATCAGTTACTGCCTCATTATCGGTACTAAAAATTTGCGTTTTATCACCTTGCCAAGCCAAAACACCTTCTTTCAAAAACACAATATTCTCACCAATTTCCATAACCGAGTTCATATCGTGTGTATTAATTACCGTTGTAATTTGGTATTCCTCAGTAATCTCTTTAATCAAATTATCAATAACAACCGATGTTTTTGGATCCAAACCAGAGTTTGGCTCATCACAAAACAAATACTTCGGATTGTTTACAATAGCGCGAGCAATAGCTACACGTTTTTGCATCCCACCAGATATTTCTGATGGTAATTTTTTATGCGCATTAACCAATTTTACACGATCAATTACAAAATCCACACGTTCTTTAATTTCGCGAGCCGATTTGTTTGTGAACATTTTTAAAGGGAAACCAATATTTTCCTCAACTGTCATCGAGTCGAAAAGGGCAGAACCCTGAAAAACCATACCAATCTCGGTACGTAAATCCGTTTTCTCATCTTTGTTTAATTGCTGATAAATACGACCGTCGTACGAAATTGTTCCCGAGTCTGGTTGATGAATTCCTAATAAACTTTTCAATAAAACCGTTTTACCAGATCCAGACTGACCAATAATTAAGTTGGTTTTTCCTGTTTCAAATTTGGTTGTAATTCCTTTTAAAACCGTTTGCGATCCAAAGGATTTTACTAAATCTTTTACTTCAATCATAACTAACTTAATAATAATTGCGTTAATATATAGTTCACCACAATAATGGCAACCGATGTCCAAACAAACGAAGTTGTCGATGCTTTACCAACTTCTAAAGCACCACCTTTCATAAAATAACCATGATACGACGGAATTGTAGCCAGTAACATACCAAAAACTACCGTTTTAATAAAAGCATAAACTACGTGAAACGGAATAAAATCGCCCTGAATCCCTTGTATATATTCGGCTGGTGATACAAAACCACCATAAACTCCAGCAATCCAACCTCCTAAAATTCCTAAAAACATACCCAACCCAATAATAAAAGGATATAAAAGTAACGCTACAATTTTAGGAAAAACTAAATAGTTTAACGAGTTAATTCCCATAACTTCTAAAGCATCAATTTGCTCGGTAACACGCATGGTACCAATACTCGATGTAATGTACGATCCAACTTTACCAGCCATAATTATCGACACAAACGTTGGCGCAAACTCCAAAATAACCGATTGTCGAGTTGCAAAACCAATTAAATATTTCGGGATTAACGGATTTGTTAAGTTAAGCGACGTTTGTATCGCCACAACTCCACCAACGAAAAACGAAATAAAACAAACAATCCCTAACGAACCTAAAATTAAATCGTCAATCTCTTTAATAATCAACGTTTTCATCACCTTCCACTTCGTAGGTCTTGTAAAAACATCTTTGAGCAT